>JBNMOZ010000024.1:0-20449 GCA_051276005.1 Bradymonadia bacterium
CGCCGCGCACCAGCGGGCGTGCGCCTTCGCTGCGCACGCCGGGGTGCCAGATGACCAACGGCACCTGCAGTAACTCCGGTGCGAGGGTGTGCCCGTCGCCCAGGCCGCCTGCCTCGCCCAGGTCTTGGCCCACCGTGCCAACAATGATGAGCGCGGTCTGCTCGGTGACCGCGTGCGCGTTCATGATCGCCAGCATGCGCCCGAGCCAATAGTCGGCTGCGCTGACCTCGGCGTCATAGGCGGCCATCAAATCGCGTGTACGACGGCGCGCGCTGCGCTCAGGCTCGCCGATCAAGGGTCGCGCCCGCAGGTAGACGTTGAGATAGCCCTCGGGCGGCTCGAAGGGCGTACGGGGCTCGTCGATGGAGAGGTAGAGGAAGAAGGGATCCTTCTTGCGCACATCAAGCCAGTCGTCGAGTTCGCGCAGGACAGTGCGGGCCTGAGCGACTTCGCCCGCGCGATGCAGGTCGATGCGGGTGGTGAACTCGCGACTCATCTCGGGCGGCACGGCCCGACTGGCGCCGAGGTAGCCCGTGATGCGGCCGCTCTCTGCCATCAGACGCGGCAGGGACGGGAGCTGCGAGACCGGCGCGAGCAGGCGCCGATGACCGTCGTCGGCGCTGGCGCCACCCGACCAGACGTCAACTGCGGCGCCCCCCTGTGCCGCAAGCATGTCGAGATTGGGCGTCGCTGCCCGATCGCCGCCGCGCCCCAACCCCACCCGATCCGCCCGCAGGCCGTCGATGGCGAGCACGATGACGTTGCGCACCGTCGGCACCGTCGCGCGCGTTTGGCCCGGCATGGTGATGACCGGTGTGATCCACGCAGCGCGCGCGTGATCACCCGCCGCGCCTTCGGTATTCAGGGACAGCCGAATGGGCGTGTTCGCGTAGGGGTGTAGGTCAACGTTGAGCTCGGCGACCGTCCCGCTCTTGACCTGCACGCGCAGCGCGTCTTGGGCGGGCAAGCCGTCGCGCTCGACCTTGACGACAAACGTGACGGGCTCACCGGTAGCGACGGCCGCGCGCGCTCGCAACCGGGCGCCGACTGGGGGCAGTAGATAGTGTGTCCAACCCGTCGGCGGGCCCGCGAGCAGAGCAGGGCCCTCGACGCCGGCGACGGCAAAACGGGTCGTCCAGCTTGGGCTCTCAGGAAGATCCACAGCGCCGATCAACCGCACCGCGCCCAACGCGGCGGGGGTCTTTGTGTCGCTGCGTCGCGAGCGACTGCGCCGAAAGCGGAACCAGAATCGTACGCTGTGTTCGCCCGGCTCAAGGCCGCCTTCAGGCAGCGGGAGCGTGTACCAACCGCCCTTCTCGGTGAGCCGCATCGTCGTCAGAGGCTCCTCGTCGACGAAGACACTGACGCGCTGGCCGCGCGCGATCGGCTTGAACCAGACCTTCAGGCTGCGCAGAGATTTGCCCGCCTCGCCGACGGGGAAGTGCAGCGAGCCGCCGATGCTCTCGAGCCAAGACGCGGGCCGCTTGTCGACCACGGTCACCTTGCCCCAGGACGTGCGATCGGCGAGCTGTGTCACCCGCTCCCAGCCGGGTACGCCGGGCGCCAAGAAGGGGCCGGCGCGGCGGACATGTGCCCGATCGGCGGCCGCGACGAGATCCAGGAAGGTGACCTCGGGCCCAGCTGGTCTCGCCCGCGCATTCGACGAGACAGCAGGCGGGGCCGACGGCACCTGCGCATCGGTCTGTGCGGCCGGTGCAGATGGCTGGGTACAGGCCAACACAAGCCCAGCGAGCACGCAGAGGAGCCCAGACACCGATGGCGGACTGAGCGACAGACGGGGGGGACAGCGACGCATCGCGCGCATCCTGCCCCTCGGGATCGCGTTTGACAACTGGTGGGGCGTTGACAACCGGGTGCATGCCGGATAATTCGTCAGCGTGGATACTCAAGTTACACCGTTACGTTGCGTCCTCGCTGCCATCGTCGCCTTCGTGGTGATGGGTGTCATCGAGTTCGCCCTCGTCGCCTCGTCCGTGCCCGTCTTTGACGCGGGCACCGGCGCTGGCCTTGCGCTCTTGCTGCACATCGTCGGCCTCGATGGCCTCGCGGGCCTCCTGATCGGGGTCTGCCTGGCGCTTGTCGTGCCTGCGTTGGTGGCCGCGACCCATCCCTGGCAGTGGACGAGGCGCCACGTTTACCCGGCGACCGAGACGCCGGGCCTCGCGTTGAACAACGCCGCGGCATGGATCTGCGCGCTGATGTTCGCGTTGGGGCCGGTGGCGTTGGCTGCGGGCATCGCGGGCCGAATCGCGCACGGCTTCATGAACCCGAGCCTGGTGCTGCCGTTTACGGCCCTGGGCGCCGTGATGGGTATTGGGCTCGGCGCGATGGCCGTCTTCCCGGTGCGCGCCCTCGTACGCTGGGCGCTCAACAAGATCGTGCCAAATGGGCGCCTCGCTGGCCTCGCGACGCCCGCATGGCCGGTCGTGCTGGTGGTGCTGCTCAATCTCTACATTGCGTATCGAATCGGCGGGATGGACCTGGGCGCCTTCAAGCTCGGCGCGCTGTATGTGCTCGCGGGCGGCAGCCTGCTGGCGCTCCTGTTGATCGCCGTGTGGCGGGACCGTCCGCCAGTGCGCCCCGGCGTCGGCGCGCTCGTCTGCGTCGGGCTGGTCTTCGGCGGCGCCATCTGGGCCATTGTTGGCCTCGCAAACTCGCCCATCAGCGCCCGCGTCATCCCTCTCAACGGCCACCTGAGCCGCTCGGTCGTCGCGACCCTGCGCACCGTCTTTGACGGTGATGGCGACGGCTACTCCGAGATGCTGGCGGGTGGAGACTGCGACGACTCAAACCCCAAGATCAACCCGTCCGCCAAGGAGATCCCGGGCAACGGGGTCGACGAAAACTGCGCGGGAGGCGATGCCCCGCTCATCGATGCGGCCGACATCAAGCCGCCGAGCGCGACGCTATCGAGCGTGCCGTCTTCTGGGATCGCCAGCGCTGCGAGCGCTGCGCCAGCGACCGAGGCGCCACCGAAGAAGAAGCTGAACGTCGTCTTCGTCATCATCGATACGCTGCGCCCCGATCACTTGGGCTTGTACGGCTATGAGCGCGCGACCAGCCCCGTCATCGACGCCTGGGCCAAGGACGCCGTCGTCTTTGAGAACGCTTTCGCGCAGGGTCCCAACACCCCGCGGTCGATGCCCTCGATCTTTACTGGGCGCTATCCGTCGCGTGTCGATTGGGTCAAGCGCTACGCCAACTATGGCAAGCTCAAGCCCGACAACCAGACGATCTTCGAGATCTTCGGCGCGGCCGGCTGGGCCACCGAGGCCATCAGCGCCCACTGGTATTTCGAGCGCGCCGACGGCATCAAGCAGGGCGTAGACACCTGGGACAACTCGGGCTTCACGACGATCAAGAAGAGCAACACGCAGACGATGGCGCATAAGCTCACGCCGCGTGCCATCAGCCGGATCGACGCGCTCGCTGGCGGTGAGAAGCCGTTCTTCCTCTTCGTGCACTACTTCGAGCCGCACGGCCGCTACATGAACCAGAAGTCGGCGACCATCTTCGGCAAGAAGCTGATGGACAAGTACGACAGCGAGATCAGCTACGTCGACAAGCACCTGGCCCCGCTCTTTGACACGCTCAAGGCCAAGGGGCTGTATGAGAACACCGTCGTGGTGGTCACGGCCGACCATGGCGAGGCGTTCAAGGAGCATGGCTTCTACTTCCACGGCCGCACCGTCTATACCGAAGAGCTCAAGGTACCGCTGCTCATCCGCGCGCCAGGCATCGCGCCCAAGCGGGTCAAGGACTTCGTAGGCTTGGTCGATTTGTTGCCGACGCTGGCCGGGCTGAGCGGGCTCAAGGCCCCCAAGGCGCAGGGTAAAGATCTTGGCCCAGTGCTCGATGGGACCGGCACTTTGGCCGCGCGCTACTTGTTCATGGAGCAGCTGGCCTACCCCAACTACAAGACCCATATCGTCGCCGCGCTCAACACCGAGTCGGGCGTGAAGGCCATCAAAGACATCACCAAGAACGTCATCGAGGTCTTCAACGTGAAGGCCGATCCAGCGGAGCAGAAGAACCTGCTGGACACCGACCCCAAGGCCGGCGAAGACGTGCGCAAGGCGCTGAACCAGTTCATCGACACTGATCCGGGATGACCGCCCTCGATCGCCTGCTGCATGCGCTGTTACTCGCGGCGGATCGTCCGTTGTCTGTGGCCCAGCTTGTCGAACTCATCCACATCGCCGCTGACGAGGAAGAGTGGCCCGAGGCCGCCGACACCCGCACGGTGCAGGCGGCGCTCGATGGGCTCACCCAGGCGCTCGCGCCCAGCGGGATCGAGCTCGCGCTGCTTGCCCAGGGCTATCGACTTCGCACCGACCCTGCGCTCGCGTCGATGGTGCGCCGCCTCTGGCCCGAGCGGATACAACGCCTGAGCAAGGCGGCCCTCGAGGCCCTGTCGATCATCGCCTATCGGCAGCCCTGCACCCGCATTGAGGTCGAGGATGTGCGCGGCGTCGACTGTGGCGGCGTGCTGCGTAACCTTCTGGAAAGAAAACTAATCCGAATCATTGGCCGCAAGGACGAGCCGGGGCGTCCCCTGCTCTACTCGACCACACCGACGTTCTTGGAGACGTTCTCGCTGGCCGACTTGCGGGCCCTGCCGACGCTGCGCGATTTGGACGCAATACGCCAAGAAGACGCTGCGCGGGCGAAGGCGAATACGGTGAACACCGAGGCCGGTCCGGAGCCGAGAGAGCCGACGAATCAGGCAGAGCGTGACTCGTCGGATGGACCCCCGCAGGACGCTCTCGCACCAGACGACGAATAGGCCGCTCGGCCTCGACCGTCATTCTGCCAGCATGCCCGCCGCTTCTTCGCCCAGCTCGCCGATCGCCCCCACCCGCGCCTCGATGTACACCTCGCCCAGGTGGTCGCTCTGCGTCGTGCGAATCAACTTCAGCCGCACCATCTCCAACAGCGCCAGAAACGTCGTGATTGCTTCTTCGCGATGGCGAACGTCGGCCAGCAGAGACGAGAACGTAGCCTTCTGCGTCAGCGCCAGCCGATCCGCGATCTGGGCGATGCGCTCGCCGATGGAGATACGCTCGACCCAAATGTCATGGGGCGCCTCATAGCGGGTGCGCTCGATGAGGGCGCGAAACGCTTCGCCCAGGCGGAAGACGTCCTGGTCGCTCATGTCGTCTTCGGTCTGCGCCGGCGGGCGGTCAAGGCCACCCGGGCGATAGAACACGTCGCGCCCCAGCATCGTCTGGTCGGCGAGACCATGGGCGACCTCCCGATATCGGCGATACTCCAGCAGCTGGCGCACCAACTCGTCACGGGGATCTTCGGGCGTCTGGTCTTCGATGTCGTCGAGGCTGGGCGGCCGCGGCAGCAGCATGCGGCTCTTGATCTGCAGCAGCGTCGCGGCCATGAGCAGGAAGTCGCTCGCGGGTTCCATCTGGGCGCGTTGCATGTCTTTGAGCGACGCCAGATATGCCCCGGTCAACTCCGAGATCGGGATGTCGAAGATGTCGAACTTCTCGCGACGGATCAGGTGCAACAACAGGTCGAGCGGTCCGTCAAAGTCGGGCAGGTGCACCGCGTATCGGGCCCCGTCGGGCACGAGCACTTCGGTCGCGTCGGTCATCGTCAGCGCACGGCTGCGAGCAAGAAGTAGGAGAACCGCAAAACCGGGCCAAAGACGGCCCCGCCGAACACAATGACCACGATGAGGAGCATCATGCCGTTGTTTTCGATGAAGTCCAGCCCCGGGCGCCAGCTGTCTGGCGCCTTGCTCGACACCACCGTAAAGCCATCGAGTGGCGCGATGGGCAGCATGTTGAAGACGGCCAGCAAGACGTTCACCCGCACCAACATGTTGGTGATGTCGATGAAGGGATTCCCTGCCGCGCCTGGGCCACCGAAGCTGCCGCTTCGGATGGCGATCGCATACAAGCCCAACGAGACTGCGACGAGCAGCACATTCGCCAGCGGACCCGCCACCGCGATCAAGAACTGAGCGTGGCGAACCGAGTGCTTGCTGTCGACGCGGGACGGGTCGACCGGCACCGAGCCCCAGCCGACCAGAAATCCATTGTAGGCGCCGATCAGCGGGGCGAGCAGGACTCCGACCGGGTGTCGGCGAATTTGCGCCATCGGATTCAGGGTCAGTAGCCCCTGTCGGCGTGCCGTGTCGTCCCCGAGCCGGTCGGCGACCCAAGCGTGGGCAAACTCGTGGAAGACCACCGAGATGAGGATCGCGATGTAGCCAACCACGAGGCTGAGGACGAGTTCTCTGGTCATGACGGCTATCCCCGGGGGTGGTGCTCAGCGTGTACCCGCGCGAGGCGGGCGCGCGAAAGATGAGTGTAGATCTCGGTCGTCGAGATGTCTGCGTGCCCAAGGAGCAACTGCAAGCTGCGCAGATCGAGCCCACGCTCGAGCAGGTGCGTCGCGAAGGCGTGACGCAAGACGTGCGGGCTGACGACGGTGTCGATGCCGGCCGCTTGCGCGTAGTTCTTGATGAGCTTGAAAAAATTCTGACGGCTCATGCCCCGCCCCAGCCGACTCAGGAAGACCGGCGCGCCTTGATGGGTGCCGCCGCTGTCTTTGCGGACCTCGGTCAGGTACCGCTCGATCCAGTCCCGCGCGACGTCGCCGAGGGGCACGATGCGTTCCTTGTCGCCCTTGCCGATCACCCGCACCCAGCCCGCTTCGAGCTGCAGGCCGCCCAGCGTCATGCCGATGAGCTCCGAGACGCGCAGGCCGGTGGCATAGAGCGTCTCGATCATCGCGCGGTCGCGCATGCCTTGGGCGGTGCGCACGTCGGGCGCGGCGATGAGCGCCTCGACGGCGTCCAGAGACATGGTCTTCGGCAGCGGTCGACCCGTCTTGGGCAGGTCGATCCGGCGGGTCGGATCGACCGTCAAATGCGACTCATCCACCAGATAGCCGAAGAACCCGCGCAACGCGATGAGGCCGCGCGCCTGGGTGCTGGGGCTGATGCCCACCGCGGCGCGCACGGTCAACCATTTGCGCACCTCAAGCTCGTCGGCCGACTCCAAGGGCAAGCCGACGCCGACGATGTCGCGAAAGTTGGCCAGGTCGCGGCGATAGGCGTCGATGGTGTTGTTTGACAGCCCGCGCTCGACGGTCAGCCAGCCGAGAAAGTCGTCTACCGCCGCATCGAAGGCGGGATCGGCTGCGGGCGTCACGACGACAGCTGATCGCGCAGAGCATGCAGGAAGTTGAGCGCCTGGATGGGCGTGAGGTTGTCGAGGTCGGCAGCGCGCAGCGTCTGCTCAATCTTGCTGGGCGCGGCCGGGAGCGGTGGCGGCGCGAACAGGCTCAACTGGAGCCCCTGCTCGGGCAGCGCGACGGCCTCGCTCTCGTCAATCACGCGGCTCTGACCGCTCAACTCGGCGCCCTGCAAGCTGCCGAGCACCTGCTTGGCGCGATCGACCACGGCCGTGGGCAAGCCAGCCAGGCGACCGACCTGGATGCCGTAGCTGCGGTTGGCGCCGCCTTCGATGAGTTGGCGCAAGAAGATGACCTCGTCGCCCCATTCCTTGACCGCGATGGTGAAGTTGGCGACGCGCGGCTTGATGCGCGCCATCTCGGTCAGCTCGTGATAGTGGGTCGCGAACAGCGCCTTGGCGCCGATCACGTCGTGAATGTACTCCGCCACGGCCCACGCGATGCTCACGCCGTCGTACGTGCTGGTGCCGCGCCCGATCTCATCGAGGATCAGCAGGCTGCGCGGCGTCGCCTCTTTGAGGATCGTAGCCGTCTCGTGCATCTCGACCATGAAGGTCGAGCGCCCCGCGGCCAGGTCATCGGCTGCGCCCACCCGGGTGAAGATGCGGTCCACGACGCCAATGCGGGCCGACTTCGCGGGCACGAACCCACCCATCTGGGCCAAAAGCACGATCAGCGCGACCTGGCGCATCACCGTCGACTTGCCCGCCATGTTGGGGCCCGTCAGCACGATGAGGCTCTGCTCACGCCGGTCGAGGCGCACCGAGTTGGGCACGAAGGCCTCGCGACCCACGGCGTCTTCGACCACCGGATGGCGGCCGTCTTCGATGTCGATCACGTCGCCATCGTCGACGATCGGGCGGCAGTAGCCATGGGCGTGCGCCAACTCTGCGAGGGCGCACAGCGCGTCGAGATCGGCGAGCGCGCTGGCGGTCTCTGCGATCCGCGCCGCGTGCTCGCCGATGGCATCGCGCAGGCTGGCGAACAGGTCGCTCTCGATGCTCGATCGGCGCGACTCAGCGTTGAGGACCTTGTCTTCGAAGTCCTTGAGCGCGCTGGTAAAGTAGCGCTCAGAGTTGGCCAGCGTCTGCTTGCGCACGTACTCGGGCGGCACGTTGTTCAGGTTGGCCCGCGAGATCTCGATGTAGTAGCCGAAGACGCGGTTGAAGCGGACCTTGAGCGAGCCGATGCCCGTGCGTTGGCGCTCGGTGGCTTCGAGCTTGAGGATCCAGTCCTTGCCGTTGGTCGCGATGTCGACCAGCTCGTCGAGATCGGCGTTGTAGCCGGGTCGAATCACGCCGCCGTCGCGCATCTGGCCGGGCGGATCATCGACCAGCGCCGTGCCCAGGAGTGCACAGACGTCGGTGAGAAGGTCGATGCGCGCCAGGATTGGCGCGACGGCTTCGACAGCGCTCAATCGCTCGACCAGGCCGGGCACCTGCTCAAGGGTGACGCGCAGGAACCAGAGATCCCGAGGGCCCGCGCGACCGGCCGCGACCCGCGCGTTGAGGCGCTCTAGATCGTACATCTCGCGCAGCAGGCGCCGCACGTCGGCGCGACCGTCGGAGTGCTCGACCCCCCAGGCCACCGCGTCTTGACGGGCGTGAATCGCCGCGGGATCCATGAGCGGGAACGCGAGCCACTGCCGCAATCGCCGCCCGCCCATCGCCGTCGCAGCGCGATCGAGGGTGCCCAGCAGAGCCCCCTTCTTGCGGCCTTCGAGCAGCGTGCGGAACAGCTCCAGGTTGATCTTGGCGGTCTCGTCGAGGACCAGGGTCTCGCCCACCCGATAGGGTGTCAGCAGGCGGGTGTTCGACGGCAGGCCGCGCTGGGTGTCGGCCACATAGCCGGCCGCAGCGCCGGCCGCCGAGAGCGCCAGGTCGGGGTTGCCAAAGCCGAACGACTCGACCGCGTCGGCGGCCGGTCCGCCGTCGGGGCCCATCAACCGCAGCAGCGTGACGCGCGCCTGATCGACGTCGAAGAACGACGCGCCGGGTCGACTCATCGTGATGCGGCGCAGACGACTCGCGGCCGCGGCTTCGATACCCTCTGCGCCCGGCGGCAGCACGACCTCACGCGGCTCGAGGCGGCTCAGCTCGCAGCGCAACGCGGACGCGCCGATGACCTCGGTCACCCGGAACTCGCCCGTCGAGACGTCGAGCGCCGCGACCGCAAAGGCCTCGCCGGCGCACGCGACGCTGACCAAGTAATTATTGGCGCGCGCTTCGAGGCTCTCGGCGTCGAGGATTACCCCGGGGGTAACCACGCGCGTGACGCCGCGGGGCACGATGCCTTTGACCTGGGTGGGATCGGCGAGCTGGTCGCAGACCGCGACCTTGAGACCCGCAGCGAGCGCCTTGGCCAGGTAGGCCCCGAGTTGGTGATGCGGGAACCCCGACATAGGCGCGGGCACGCTGGACTTCTTGTCGCGGCTGGTGACCGTGAGATCGAGGTGCTGTCCACCCATCTCTGCGTCTTGGAAGAACATTTCGTAGAAGTCGCCCATCCGAAAGAAGAGCAGCGCGTCGGGATAGCGGGCCTTGGCCGCGACGTACTGCTTCATCATCGGCGTCAGCTTGACCCCTGCCGGGATCCCATGCTGCGCCACTTGGGTGACTTCCGTCTTCGCCATGGGGTGTGTCTACGGCATTTACCGCGCGCCATCAATGGCCAGGCCGGGATCTGGCGAACTCGATGAGGGGCCGATCAAAGGATTCAGTCTGCGGTGACAGGCTGCTGTGGAGCCGGCCTGGTGGGGTGGCAGGCGGCCGAGCGGGCTCACGCGATCTGGCTTGGCAGGTTCGCAGAGGATGACTCGACCCAAGCGTCGCTGCTATTGCCCGGCGGTGCGCACGTCGAACTGCTTATAGACGTCACGAAGGAACCATGTGCGGTTCTTCGCGTCGACACGCACGGGGATGTACTCGACGAAGATCGGGACGGCCTGCTTGAGGGTGACCGTCTCAGGCTCGTCGCGGCGCAACCAGCGGCGCACGCTCGCGCCGTCATATTGGCCGTCCTGTTCGAGCAACGTCTTGGCGAGTTGCAATGGCCTGCCCACGCGCATGCACCCGTGGCTGTAGGCGCGCACCGGCCGACGGAACAAGGCCCGCGCTGGCGTGTCGTGCAAATACACTTCGTGGGGGTTCGGGAAGAGGATCTTGACGCGACCCAGGGGGTTCTTGGGTCCGGGCAGTTGGCGTACACGCTGCCATTTACTGCCCGGCTTGACGACGTCATACCCCTTGTCTTCGAGCCAAGCGACCTGAACATCATTGTCTTCGTCGCGCACTTCCTCGCCGATCACGTCCTCCTCAAGGATGCGCTGCGGGATGTTCCAATAAGGTCGATAGACGACGGACTCAATGCTCGCGTGCATGATCGGGGTCGCGTTCGGCCGCACCAGTCGCCCCTTCTTGCGCTCCCGCTTCGCGTTGCCCACCACCACGCGAATGCGTTCGAGCACCTTGCCCTGCTTGTGCACTTCGACGTGGAAGTCGGGGATGTTGACCTGCACGTAGTAGTCGGGTCGCGGGATGATCTTGCGCCACGCCTCGAGCGCCGCGTCGATGCGGGCGAGCTTGTCACTGGCGCTGATGCGCAGGGCGCGCTGCGTCTTGCGCCCCACCTTGTGGCTCGGCCGAATCAGGTGCGCGATCTGGAACTCCATCGTCGCCTGCACCAGCATGTTGTCCAACACTTTGGGCTTGAGCGGATCGACTGGGGGCGCGTCGAAGCCCTCTTGGGCAAGGCGCTCGCGCAGCGCGGGCGCTCCCTTATGGGTCTTCTTTCGACGCGCCCGCTGCATATTTGGTACGGCAGTGAACCCGCCTTTAGCGACGACCTTTCGGTATCGCGCGCGCGACGCCAGCAGGGGCTCATATTGCCCGCCCTTGGGCCGGATATGGGCGATGACCGCGTTTGCGGGTTCGGCGCCGATGACCCGCGCAATCTTGCGCATCGCCATGCCTTCAGCGTCAGCCGCGCTGGCCGGCCAATCGGAGCGATGTGTTCGCTCGGTCCAGGGCACGTCACGGCGGCGGGCGCGACGCTTCTTGATGGCGTCTTCCCAGGTCTGCTGCGTGTATTGCCGCTCATAATTCGCCTGGGCATGACGCGCGCTGGCCGCCCAGCCGTAACGCAGCAAGATGCGCCAGGCCTCGAGTTCGACGTCAACCAGCGCAGCATTGCGAGTGGCCACCTGCCCTCGCCACACCTTGATGTCGGCGGCCGTTCGCGCGCGCCCATGACCGGCGCCGAGCAACCGATCGACGACCGCCGGCGACAGCGTCTGACTGCCCGTCGTCACCGCCCGGCTTGGCCCCAGGCTCATGATCTTCGCCTTCAGACCCACATAGGCCTGCTCATCGAGCGGCTGCGGCAAGCGAGAGAGGGCCGCGCCTTGCGTCTCAGCGGCCGCGATGGCCGCAGTCAGACCGGCACATAACGTCGCGGGCGCATGCGGCAGCGCCTCGTCTTGCAGGCCAGCACACAGCGCGCGCACCGGCTCGAGGTTCTTGGCGAGGCCGCCAAACCAGACAAAGCGCGGCTCGCCCAGGTCATCAGGCAGCCACTTCGCACCCGACGCTTCGGCCGAGATTGATTTGCGGGCCTGTGCCACTTGCGTCGCCAGATCAGGCATCCCCGGCACAGCCAGCGGGCTGAGCAGCCGATCGACATCGGGCGGCGGCGCCGCCTTCTTGGGCGGGACAGGGCGCACGGCGCCATTGCCACCGCATGCAACCAGGAAAGCCGCCCCGACGAGGAGGGCTGCTGCGAGAATTCGGACATGTAGGGCGAGGTAGTTCACGCCGCCATTCTGCCGTAAAATCTCACAAACGCAAGTCTGGCTCGATACGAGGCCGACCCATCAGCGGGCCGTCGGCACGCAACTCTCCCGGGGGCCGAGGCTCTCGCGGTGCGCGTTGAGCGTGCCGAGGGACGCGAAGGAGGGGGGCTCGAAGGCGGGGGGCGACGGAGGCGGCGCGGAGGCGCTGCTAGAACTGGAAGCCCAGGTTCATTTGCAGGGTCTGGGCGGTGTTCGGCTGGGTGCGGACCGTGCGCTGCTGCTCGTCGACGCTCAGGGCGTCCAGACCGCTCATCGGGAAGAGGATACCGTAGGCCAGCGACCACTTGAACACGTTGATCTCGTGCATGTAGAGCTCGAGATCGAACTCCAGGCCCAGCGGAGACTCCTCGCCCGGCGTCGCTTCGGAGATCAGCGCCTGGGCGTACATGCCCGACAGCTTGAAGCCCCACTTCTCGCGGCGGATGCCGTCGGTGGTGTCCTCGTCGACGAAGTTATAGGCCAAGTAAGGCTTGAAGTACGCCGCGTTGGTCACGCCGCCGATGATCTCGCGGAAGAGGATCAGGTCGACGATGAAGTCGCGATCGAAGCGGAAGTTGTTGATGGAGTCGTCGCGCGAGTTGGGCTGAATTGGGCTGCGGTCGAGGACGCCGAAGCCGGCCGAGTCGCCCGAGGCGGCGCCGGTGTGAATGCCCCATTCGAGCTGCTCGTTGCGCACGTCGAACTGCACTGCGGCGCCCCATTGCTGAATATCGCGGCGGCGCGGCTTGATGATGTCGTCACACTGATCGAGGTTGGTGACGGCCGGGTCGGCGCACTCGGTCTTGTTGCGCTGCGCGATGGCGCGATCGGGGACCTCTTCGATGACACCGAAGTGGCCCGCGGCCTCGAGCTGGAGTTGGTAGGCGACCTTGGAGCGCGGCCGATACTCGAAGTTGAGCCACAGGTCGGGCGTGTAGGTGAAGCCCTTCACGTCGACGAGCTGCACCTGGCTGGCCACCGTGGGCGGCGCGGTGGTGGTCGAGGTCGACGAGAGCGTCTGGTTGCGGATCGCCTGATAGACGCCCCAGTCCCACACGAACTCACGGCGTCGGTTCAGCGCGTCTTGGCGCATCTCCAACTCGCGCTTGCTCACCGGCTTGTTGAAGATCGCGACGATGTATTGGTTCACGTCGTCGCGCTGATCGAAGTCATGCGCCTGGCCGAACGGCTGGTTGGCGTTGTCGTCCAAACCCGAGTGGCCCACGAAGCCTTCGCCTGGGAAGTCCCAGGCGAGCGTGAGGTACGTGTCGAAGAGCTTCGCCGTGTGGGTGATGCGGTCGACGAAGTCGCCGAAGTCGCAGTCAAGGCAGTTGCCGGCATTGGCCATCATGCCCATGCCCCAGTGATTCGCCATGCGCCCGAACGACGTCACGCCAACCACGTTGCGCCACTCGCCCCACAGCCGCTTGACGCGGATCGAGCTCTGGTAGCTGTTGACGCCCGACGCAGGGACGGTCTGCGACTCGCTGAACATCTCGATGGGCATGTCGGCGCGGCCCACGTTCGGCGTGCTGCCGAGCACGACGTTGTCGAGCACGTCCATCGTTGAGCGCACGCGCAAGTTCTCGTTGATGTGGAGCGTCGGCTCCCAGCGCAGCCGCATGTTGGCGCCTGCGAGGGTGTCGGCCCCACGACGATACCGATGGTTCGGCGTCTCGGGGTGCTGGCTGCCGTTCTGGTCGAGCTCGGTCAACGGCGGCAGGACAGGCGAGCTGCCGCTGCCGTTGCTGAAGGTGTCGAGATCGAAGTTATGGAACAAGTCCATACGCATCCGCAGGTAGCCGTGATGCTCGACCATCGGATAGCCGACGCTGGTCGAGTGCGACGCGGCCCATTCCTGCGTGGCGTCCATGCGGTTGCCGCTGTGGTCGACCGGGGTGATCGCCTCCGGCGCCGGTGCCCAAGCGGGCAACTCGGCGTCGGGGTTGCCCTGCGTCTTCTTGGGGACGTCCGCCTTGGCTGACTTGGCCTTCGCGGCTGCCGCTCGGACCTTGTCTTTGAGCTCTTGGCTCTTGCGGTTGGCGCCATCGACGGTGGTCTTCTTCAGATCCACCGGCTTGGCTTTGACTGCGTCCGTGCCGTCGGCCTTCTTCTCGGCCTCAGCAGCCGTCTTCTTGGCCGCCTCTGCGATGCGGACACGGGCCTGCTTGACGGAATCGGGGACGCCGCTGTCGACGTCATCGTCGGGGGCGTCCTGAGCGAAGGCACCGCCAGCGACCAAAACCACCAGCAGTATAGAAAAAAGGCCGGAAACCCTGCGCACGGGCGAACCTCCACATATTTCAGGACGCAGGCAAGTAACACGCGATCGGACCATGGTCAATCCACCGGCGGGCGGATTTGTTAGGATTCCAAAGCGCATGCGGCCTGCAGCGCCGCCGCGACGGGGCTATGGGGCAGGCACGGCGGCGCCGAGTTTGGACGGATCGGCCGCGCCAGCCTGACCAACCGGCCCCTGCGTAATCGCCTGAACTGCCGTGAACCGGCGCCATGCCTTGACGGTATGCCCTCGGCGACCCAGGGCAACCTGCACATCGACCGGGATGCCCGGCTCGACCATCAGTCGCTCGGGCACCCATTGATGATGAATCCGCGGCACCGAGACCGCGGCCCGCACGTCCATGTCGAAGACGAGCACGTTGAGCAGCGCCTGCAGCGTGCCGGTGATGATGGTCGGGCCCCCCGACGCACCGACGACCATGCGCACCTTGCCATCCTTGAGCACGACGGTCGGGCTCATGCTCGACAGCGGGCGCTTACCGGGCGCGATGGCATTCGCGGCGCGGCCGATCAGTCCATAGGCGTTGGCCACACCCGGCTTCGCGACAAAGTCGTCCATCTGGTTGTTGAGCAGCACCCCGGTCTCGCCGGCGATGTACATGCTGCCAAACGAAGTGTTGACCGTGCTCGTCAGCGCCACCGCATTGCCCGCCTTGTCGACCACGCTGAAGTGGCTCGTTCCGCCATCCTCTGGGATCGCGTACTTGCCACCGTACGCGTCTTGTTCAAGCGTGCGATCGGAACGAAACGCGCCCTGAACGCGCTGGATCGTCGCATCACCAATGAGCGCCTCCAGCGCAACCGGCGTGAAGTCGGGATCGCCCATCACCCGCGCGCGGTCGGCGAAGGCATGCTTGAGCGCTTCGGCGAGGCGATGCAGATAGGCGCTGCTGTTATGGCCAAGCGCCTCAAGATCCAAAGGCTCAAGCACGCGCAAGACTTGCACGAGCACCGCGCCCCCGGAGCTGGGCGGCGGCATCGACAGCACCGTGTAGCCCTTGAAAGTGCCGCGCACCACCGGGCGGGTCTTGGCAGCGTATGCCCTGAGATCATCCGCGCTGATCAGCCCGCCATCGGCGGTGATGATTGCGCCCAGCTTTTTGACGAAGTCACCGCCGTAGAAGGCTTTGACGCCGCCCTTGGAGATGTGCGCCAGCGTCTTCGCGAGTTGCGGGCGGGTGAGCGTCGCCCCCTCTTTGACCGGCTGTCCCTTGGCATCGAAGAAGCGGCTCGCCATGCGCGGGCGGGCGGCGATCTCGGCTCGCTTGCTGACGATGCGTCGGTGCAACAGGGCCCCCACGGGGAAGCCGTCTCGCGCGGCCCTGAGGGCGGGCTCGACGACCGCCTTCCAAGGCAACTTGCCATGCGCCTGATGCAGCGCCCACAGGCCCGCGACTTCGCCCGGCACGCCCGCCGCCCTAGGACCGCGCGTGCTCGCTTTGGGGATCACGTCCCCTTTTGCGTCCAGGTACATGTCTTTGTTGGCCTTCGCGGGCGCGACCTCGCGAAAGTCGAGCGCGTACGGCGCGCCATCGGTGCGGTGCACGAGCGCAAAACCGCCGCCGCCGATGCCGCTCGCGAAAGGCTGAACGACCCCCAACATGAGCGCTGTCGCGACCGCAGCGTCGGCGGCGTCGCCGCCTTTGGACAAGATACGCGCCCCGACCGCCGCCGCGAGCGCGTTGTCGGCCGAGACCATGCCCTTCGCCCCGCGCACCCCGCGCACATGTTCGGCGTGCCCGATCTCAGGCAGCCAGAGCGCGGTCAGACAGGACAGGATCAGCGGCAGAGCGCGCATTGGAGTCTCCGATTCAGGGGGCGACGACGACGGCGGGCGAAGGCCCTGACCGCGCGATAGGCGTCTCGATCTTGAGTGTATACCGGCGCGCCCCAGCTGGCGCCGGGTCTATGAAGCCGGCCGCCGCGATGGCCGCTCGGCCGATCACCGCACCGTCGCGCAGGATGAGCATCTCGCCGCCCTGCCCCTCTGGCGGCAGCCAGGCGATCTGCACGGCGTTGTGGGGGGTCGCGAAGCCAATTGGCGCGTCAGGCGCGGGCGGCGGCGGCGTCCAGAGCGCGAACACGGGCGGCGCGGGAGGGCCGCGGCGATCGGCGAGCGCAGCCGTCACGCGCAGTTGCACGGCTGCGTTGGGCTTGACCGACCAGCGGAGCGGACCATCGGCAGCCGTCGCGACAGCCGTGCCGTGGCAGCGTGGGTCGTCGACAAAGACCTGCAGGCTGGGGGTCGCCTCGAGGAGCGAACCATCGATGTCATGCGTCGGGTGGACCGCGCTGATCTCAAGCCCATCCGGGGTGCTCAGGACACGCACGTCGGAGGGCGCAGCCGGCGGAATGGGTCCGGGGGGCAATGGCAAACCAGGCACACCGCACGCGAGCATGAGAGGCCCCATGAGGGCCAGCGCGCCGCGGCGAATCAAGACGTTGACGCCATCCGCTCGGTGTATCGCGCGCGGGCCTGACCGAGAGCTTGCTCAACGCGAGAAGGCGCCGTGCCCCCCTCACTGGTGCGGGCTGCCACGCTGGCTTCGACGGTGACGGCGGCGCGGATGTCGCTTTCGAAGACGTCGCTGAAGCCTTCCCACTCGGTGAGGGTCAACGACGGCAGGGTGCGCTGCTCGATGAGGCACCAGGCCACGATGCGCCCCACCACGTGATGCGCCTCGCGAAACGGCATGCCCTTCTGCGCCAGATAGTCTGCCACGTCGGTGGCCGTGACGAAGCCCGCGTCGCACGCGGCGCGCATGCGGTCGGTATTGAACCGCGTCTTCGGCAGCAGCCGCGCCATCACCGCGACGCAATCGCGCAGCGTGTCGACGGCGTCAAAGAGCGCCTCTTTGTCTTCTTGCAGGTCTTTGTTGTAGGCGAGCGGCAGGCCCTTTTGGACCGTGAGCAACGCCACCAGATCGCCGAAGACCCGCCCCGTCTTGCCGCGCACCAGCTCGGGAATATCGGGGTTCTTCTTCTGCGGCATGATGCTCGAGCCGGTGGCGAACGCGTCGCCCAGTTCGATGAAGCCAAACTCTTGGCTCGACCAGACCACCAGCTCTTCGGACAGCCGCGACAGGTGCACCATGCACAGCGAAGCCGCCGCGCAGAACTCGACCGTGAAGTCGCGATCGGCGACCGCATCGAGGCTGTTGACCATGGGCCGGTCGAAGCCCAGCGCTGCGGCCGTGGCCTGTCGATCGATGGGGAACGGCGTGCCCGCCAGCGCTGCGGCACCCAACGGGCACTCGTTGAGTCGTCGGCGGCAGTCGAGGAGCCGCCCGCGATCACGCTCGAGCATCGAGACATAAGCGAGCAGATGATGCGCCAGCAGAATGGGCTGGGCCCGCTGCAGATGCGTGTAGCCCGGCAAGACCGCGTGCCCGTCGCGCTCCGCGACCTGCAGCAGCGCGTCGATGAGCTGGTCGACCGCCGGAACCAGCGCGTCGTCGATTTGCCGGCGCAGCCACAGCCGCAGATCGGTCGCGACCTGATCGTTGCGGGAGCGGGCAGTGTGCAACCGCTTACCCGCCGGCCCGATGGCCGCCGTCAGCCGCTGCTCGACGTTCATATGCACGTCTTCGAGCGCGACCGACCAGACGAAGCGCCCGGCCTCGATGTCGGCGACGATGCCGTCGAGCCCGGCATCAATGGACGCCTGGTCGGCCTTCGAGATGATGCCCTGCGCCGCCAACATCTGCGCATGCGCGCGCGATCCGGCGATGTCTTCGCGATACAGGCGCTGATCGAAGCCGACCGAGGCGTTGAGGCGCGCGACGAAGGCGTCGGTGGGCTCGCTGAAGCGACCGCCCCACGTGCTCTGTGCGTCGCTGCTCTGTGCGTCGCCGCTCGGTGCGTCGCCGCTCGGTGCGTCGCCGCTCGGTGCGTCGCCGCTCGGTGCGTCGCCATCACGGGTCTCGTCGGCCATGCCAACCCCCTGAATCAATTAAATATTCGAAGCTAGTCTTTGAGGATCAGCGAGACGATCGCGCCGAGGGCCGCCGCACCGAGGACCGCGAGCGCGAAGACCATCCATTGGCGAGAGGCGCGTGGCGAGCGGCCCTTGCCGTGGGGATCGACGAGCAGGCACTCGACGTTGCCGAATTGCACCCGCTCGCCCCGCCACGCACGCGCCGACTGGCGGACCGCTCGGCCCTGCAGCGTCGTGCCGTTGCTCGAGTCGAGGTCGGTGAGGATGTAGCTGCCGTCGTCTTGGCGCTTGATGCGGGCGTGATGCCGCGAGACCGAGACATCGGCCAGCGTCACGTCGTTCTCGTCGGTGCGTCCGATGCACGCGATGGGGTCGAAGAGCAAATGCTCTCGCCCCGCCTGCGGACCCGAGACGACGACGAGCTTGGCGTGGGCCTGCTCGGGGTGCAGGATCGCCGTGCTGATGCCGTCTTGCTCGGTGTTGATCTTGCCGCTCGCGCGCTCGAGGAAGACCCGATAGTCGCCAATGCGAATCTGGCTGATCTCGGTGACGGCTTGGGCCTGCTTGATGCGCTGCTCGTCGACGACCACGCCATTGGCGCTGCCGGCGTCGGCCACATAGGCCGTCAGCCCCTCAAGGTAGAGCCGGGCGTGGTTGCGCGAGACGGTGTTGCTGGGTAGGACGACGTCATTCTCTGGCGTGCGACCGATACGCAACGGGCTGTCGACCAGCACGTGCTCACTGACCAGCGCCCCGCGCTCATCTTCGATAACGACGATGTACACGGGTGACCGGCCTTAGCGGAAGATGTTCAGATCGAGATCGTGACCGAGGCTCTGGGCGTTGGAGACCCAGCGCGGCACATGCCCCGTCGCCCGGAACCCGCCGAGGCCACTGAAGACCTCGTTGAGTTCGCCATCGACGTCGATGACCTGGGTGACGCTCGTGCGGCCATCGGCGTAGTTGAGCACCTGAACGAGCACATCGACGGTCTCGCGAACGAGGCCTTCGACCTGCGGCTCAGCTGCGCCACCTGCACCCAGGCTGGCCTGCTTGACGAGGCGAATCATCGCATCGTCGGCGGACTCGGCGTCGATGCCGACGATGCCGCCGTTGACGGAGCCCGCGAGCGCCGTCAACGCGGCATACGTCTCGCCACCGCGCGCGTCAGCCACCACGAGGCGATCGGGCCGCAGCTTGAGGGCGCGACGGACGAGCTCGCCCGGCTCGGCGCCCGAGAGGTGCACATGGTTGCCACCGGTCGCCGCCAAGCGATTGCCGCCTTCGACACAGACCGCCCGCAGGCTCGCCGCCGACTCGCTCAAGAGCGCGCCGATCAGGTCGAAACGCACGTCGACGTGGTTGCTGGCGATGACCACAGTACGCCCGGCTGCGACCGCCTGGCTGAGGAAGGTCGCCATCGCCGAATCAAGCACCTCGCTGTCGAGCAATGCCTGCATGGTCGGCGCAGCCCGCGGTCGCTCGATGAGCAGGCAGGGCGCGCTGTTGAGCACCGCCGTCACCCGCGTGCCGTCGGGCAGGTAGCCCTCGGCGAAGTCATCTGCCGTAACCATACCGGTCGAGGCGATGAGGCGTCGGCCGACAAGAGCGACCGCGGCGGCACACGAGAACGCGCCGCCCGACTGCACGTCGTCGCCGCGCGTCACCAACACCTGGTCGGCGCTGTTGACCGCGATACGCGTGATGGACCCGTCGCTGAGCAAGCCGTTGAGCGGCCCCAACTCAAGCAATTCACTGAGAATTGCGTCGCTGAGGCTCGCGTCACCCGCGCTGCGTGCGGCAGTTTCGAGGCGCTTGTGCACGCTCGGGTCGGTCGCATCGCCGGCGTGCCAGGTCGCCGGCAGATCGACGCGATGGTGCGCGACATATGCGGCGACCTTCGCGAAGACGACCCCAGCCTCTGGGCTGGTCTCGCCGACGACAGGCGCTGGTGCGTACTCTGCCGCCGCCGGACGACGAGACGGTGCAGACACCGGATGCCGTGACGGGGACGACCGAACGGGCGCCGACGCTGGCCTGACCGACGCCGGTGCCGGTGCAGGTGCCGGTCGGGGTGCGGGCAGCGCGGGTGCCGGCGGCGCGGGTGCCGGCGGCGCGGGTGCCGGCGGCGCAGGGGCCTGCGG
>JBNMOZ010000025.1:0-20389 GCA_051276005.1 Bradymonadia bacterium
GACGCAGCCGGTTCTTCCGTCGAAGCCGGTGACGCAGCCGGTGCTGCCGGCGAAGCCGGTGACGCAGCCGGTGCTGCCGGCGAAGCCGGTGACGCAGCCGGTGCTGCCGGCGAAGCCGGTGACGCAGCCGGTGCTGCCGACGAAGCCGGTGACGCAGCCGGTGCTGCCGGCGAAGCCGGTGACGCAGCCGGTGCTGCTGACGGCGCAGATGATGCTGCCGACGGCGGACTCGATATCCCCGATGACCCGGACGACGATCCGTCGGGCGGTGGTGGCGGGATGCCGGGCGGTGGCGGTGGCGGTACGCCTGGTGGCGGTGGCGCGTCGGGTGGCGGTCCCACTGCGGGCGCGTCGGGTGGCGGTCCCACCGCGGGCGCGTCGGGTGGCGGCCCCACCGCGGGCGCGCCCAGTGCCGGTGCGGCGGACGGCGGTGATCTGCGCGGTGACGCAGGTGGCGCAGGTGGCGCAGGTGGCGCTGACGGCCTCAAGGGTGGCAGCGGCGGCGTAGCAGGCGCGGCTGGCACGCCACGCGGGTCTGCTGACCTGCAGGCCGGCACCACTGGTGGTGTGGATGCCAAGCCTGGCGCCTCCGTCGGTGAGCGCCCGGGTGCAGGTGCTGTGCGCCCTGAGTCGAACGCTGAGCCCGGTAAGGGTGCCCGTCCCGGCTCTAAGGATGACGGCCTTCTCGACCGTGTGACTGGGCGTGGCAGCAAACGACGCCGCTGATCGGCGGATGCACGTTGCCTTCCCTTGGGGCCCGCGGTATGCCAACGGTGCCGCAACCCAAGGGATCCTATGACACGCCTTCTTGTCTGTCTCACCCTCCTGGTTGCTTTACCCGCCCGCGCCGATCGCTTCTCGACCGCACTCGCGCTTGAGGCCTGGGGTGACGACACCATCCCTGCCCACGGCGTCGCGCTCCTCGCTTGGGAGACACGCCCGCTTTGGCGCGATATGCAGCTGAGCGTCGAATACAACACCGACACCCTGCGCTTTGGCGTGAACGGCGCGCGCTTCGGCAAACTCGAAGTCTCTGCGCTGCTCACCGCGCAGTTCGGCCTCACGGGCCTGCTCACCGACTACTATCGCAACGGCAACTCTGTACCCGGGCAGGGCTTTACCGCCCACCAGGTGGCATTCGACCTCTCCGCCAAGGCCGAAATCGCGTCGCGCACATGGCTCGAAGTCGCCATGTGCGCCCAACGTTTCGTGTTCAGTGAGCTCGACCGTGAGGGCAACGAGACCAATGCCGCGCTCGTGTTGCCCGACAACCCGCTGCTCTTCAAACCACGCCTGCGATACACGTGGTGGAACCTCGCTGATGACGCGGGGTGGGGGGATCGACATCGATTCTTCCCTCGAGTGCGCGGATTGGCCATCGGCGCAGAGTTGGGCGTTGATATCCGCTCGAACAACACGTCCTGGGGCGCCCGTGATGCCGACGCGTTCTCGCCGATCGATCTGCGCAATACCCCCGATAAGGCGGCTGTCCTTGGCACGGTCTGGCTCAAGGCCGGTTGGCAGATCGCGAATTGGGCCCGAACCCAAATTCAAGGCAACGCGACGATTGGACAGGGGCAAGACGATCTGACCCGCGATCGCATCGGTGGCATGAGCCCTTACAGCGTCATGCTTCCAGGCGCGCCCTGGGCGTCCTGGATGAGTAGTCGCTACGTCGCCGATGCGTGGAGTTGGCACTTCAAAGCCGCTGAGGGCCTCGAAATCGGCCCAGTGCTGGGCGCCGTACTGCTGACAGATCCCGACCGCGTAGATGCGCAATCCGAGACCGCGCTGCTTTGGGGCGCCGGGCTGCTGGTGGATTGGCGTATTGGTGATGACTGGCAGGTCGACCTGCGCAGCGGTTACTCGCCGTCGGTGAGCGATCGGGCCAATCGGACAGCGTGGAGCAGTTGGATTGGGGTGGGCTGGGCCTACGAAGACTGACCATTCGGCGCTCAAACGTCAGCTTCCGCGCGATCAGCTCGCCTCGATGCCTACCCGCCACCTGGGCTTACGCAAACACCAGGCTCGATTGATGAATCAGTCGCGCCGCCGCCGCACGGCGATCAGGCCAAGAGCGAACAGCGCCCATGGCAAATCGTCTGTCGTCGAGGGAGCAACGCCGCACCCGCCGCCGTCGCCACCGCCGCCAGACGGGTTCTCGACCGTGAAGAGCCACGGGTCCGTCAAACCCGATGTCTCACCCGCGTTGTCGAGCGCTTCGACCTGCCAGCTGTAGGTCTTACCGGGATCCACCCGATCGTCGAAGCAGAAGCCTGTGCTGCGCAAATCGGTCGAGACGCCACACTGATTGTCGGCGTCGCAGTAGTGCACGCGATACTCCACGATGCCTCGCTCGGGATCAGTCGTCTCAGTCCAGGTCACGCATGCATCTTCCAAGCGCACCTTGCCGCCATCGGCGGGCGTGCGGTGCATCGGGAGGCCCGGCGGATCCTCGACGGCCGACACGAAGAAGTCGACCGACGCCGTGCCACTGACCGCGCCATCATCGTCGATAGCGTACACCTCGAGGGTGTGATCCATGTTCTCGGCGAGCGGCCCAGCCGGCGTCCACAACGCGTCATCGCCCAGCTCAGCGGGGAAGACCGGCAAGCTCTCTTCGAGAAACTCGGGCCCGTCCTTGAGACGCAGGCGGAAGACGTAACCAATCGACACATCGTCATCGTCGCGGCTGCCGTTGGCGGCGCACTCAGGTTGGACGCTGTCGACGAAGTCGTCGCTGCCATCCGGGTAGACGATGGTCGGGATGCTCGGCGCTTCGTTCGCTGTGTTGATGATGAAGGTCCAGCGCTCGCTGGGCTCAGAGAGCGCGCCGGCCTCGTCCTCGGCCACAACGTCCCATAGATAGGTGCCGTTCTCGGCCAGGCCTGCCGCGTCGGTCTCGTAGAAGAAGAACCCGTCGCCCGGCTCGCCCACGCCATTGACGAGCGGATCGCCAGTGCGCGTGTAGATGCGGAACTTGTAGATGATCGTGTCGCCATCTGGATCGCTCGATGGCAGGGCCCGCAGTTGCGGCGCGTCGGTGTCGACGACTGCCATATCGACCGGCGCCATCAGCTCTGGCGTCGTGGGCGGCTCATTGGTCGCGTTGGTGCGGAACTGACGCGATTCGCTCCACGGGCTCTGGGCGTTGCCCGCCAAGGCCGCGGCGCGCCACCAGTAGTCGGCGTCTTCAAAGACGATGCCGGCCTCGAGCACGTAGCGGTTGAGATCGCTGTTCTCGGCCTGCAACTGCGCCTGACTGGTGAACAACACGATCTGCAGCTCGGCGTCGCCGTAGATCTCGTAGATGATGAACAGCTCTTCTTCGGGGTCGTTGCTCTCAACCGCGCTCACCTCGAACGTGGGCGTGAGGGTACCAACGCGCTCGCCGTCATCGGGGGCGATGAGATCCGGCGTGGTCGCGCCTTCGTATGTGAAGGGATCGGTGTCATCCATCCACTCTTGCAGGTTCGAGCGGCCGTCCATATCGGGGTCAGCCTGAGCGTCGTCGGCGTTGGTCGGATCGAGGCAGTTGCCGTCGGCGTCGCAGGTGTTGCGCTCAAACGTGTCTGGCAAGCCATCGCCATCCTCATCGAGGTAGAAGACGTCGACGACGATGTCGCCCTGATCGGTGCCGCCGTCGCCATCGCTGACGCTGACGCTGAGCGTGATTGGGCTCGCAAATGCCTGTCCGAAGGTCGGAGTCCACAGAATTAGCCCGGTCTCGGCCTGAATGCTCGCGCCCACGGGCGGATCGATGAGGCCAAAGCGCAAGTTGGCCCGATCGTCGGGGCCGGGGTCGGTCGCCGGCACCACCAGGTCGTATCGCTGACCCTCGGTGGCCGGGCGTACGAACGCGATCTCGGACAGCTCAGGCGGCAAGTTGGCCACCACCATCTGGGTCGCGCGGCGATCGCTCTCGCCACCGTCGTCGTCGGTCGCCACCAAGGTCGCGTTGAAGATGCCGTCATCTGCAGCGGGCACGCGCAACTCGAGATCGCCGTCATCGGCGACCTCGACGACGTACTCCTCGCCCTGCACCATCCACCGCAATGTGATCGCGTCGGCGCTGCCCGGATCGTCCACCTCGGCGGTGAACACCATCTCTTCGCCCTCGTTGACGGGGGAGTTCGAGGTGACACGCACTGTGGGTGCGACGTTGATGATCTCGATCTCACGGGTCGCGTCGACCACGTCGTTGCCGTCGTCGACGAGCACGCGGATCGTATAGAAGCCCTCGTCGGGGAAGCGCCAGCGGATCACCGGGTCGGCCTGGGGATCGAACTCGAAGACGCCGTCGTCGTCGACGTCGAAGCTGAACATCAGCTGATCGTTGCCCCCGTCGTTGGCCACCGCGCGAATCGCCACCTCGGCGCCTTCGCCTTGAGGGCTCTGCAGCTCCAACTGCACCTGGGGCAGCTCATTGCGCACCCGAACGGGCGAGGTCAGCTCAAGGGTGCCGCCATCACCGTCGGAGATGACGCACCGAAGGGTGAAGTCGCCCTGTCCGAGGAACGTGTGTTCGACCTGCGAGAGGCCCGAGTCGGGCAACTCGAAGTTGCCGTCGCCGTCGAAGTCCCAGCTGTAGGTGAGCGGATCCATGCCCGCATCGGTGGCCAGCACCGTGATGTTGAACGCCGCGCCCTCGACCACGAACTGCGGGGCGTCGATGCGGCCGACCGGCGGGACGTTATTGACGACCACGGTCGTCGCGCCCTCGATGAAGCCGCCGTCATCATCGCGCACACGCACGCCCACGCGATGCTCACCCTGCAAGAAGAAGGTGTACTCGGCGAAGGAGTTAGGCGCGTTGAGGACGTCGTCGACGTAGCCGTTGATCCCGTTCCAATCGAAGGAGTAGTCCAGCGTATCAGCGCCTGGATCAGTCGCTGCGATGTCGATGCGCACCGGGCTGCCTTCATTGACCGGCCCGGTGTTCGTCACGCTGACGATGGTCGGCCGGATGTTGTTGACCGAGACCTGGGCTTCGCGCGTCGTCTGCGCGCCCGCGTCGTCTTCGACGCGCACCCGGATCGTGTAGAAGCCGTTGTCGTCGAAGCTGGCCGTGACCTCGGTCAGATCGACCGCACAGCGCTCATAGACGTTGTCGTCGTCGAGATCGTAGCAGTAGGTGAGGGGATCATTGCCTGGATCGGAGGCCAGGGTGTTGACCTGGAACTCGCTGCCTTCGGCGACACCGGGCGGCGCGAAGAGCTGGAGCACCTGGGGCGCGCCGTTCTCGACGACCACCTCAAAGCTGCGCACGGCCTGCCCACCGTCATCATCGCGCACGCGCACCTGCGCTTGGAAGACGCCGTCGACGGGGTACACATGCGAGACCTGTAAGTCGCCGCCATCGATGTCGTCGTAGTTGCCGTCACCGTCCCAATCGAAGTCGACGAAGATCTCGTCGGCGCCGGGCTCAGTGATCCGCACGACCACGTCCTGTCGACCGCCCTCGACGATCGGGCCCGGCGCGTTGACCGAGTCAATACGAGGGTCGACGTTGGTGACGGAGACCTGCGCTGTCGCGATGTCGAACTTGCCGGCGGGATCAGTCACGCGGACCCGCACCGGGTAGGTGCCGTCGTCGTTGAAGGTCACGAAGGTGTTCGAGCCCACTGCGTCGTCGAATTGCCCGTCGTCGTCGAGGTCCCAGGCATAGGCGAGTACGGCGCCTTCAGCGTCGAAGGAGCCCAACGCGCGCAAGCCAACCTGGCTGGCTTCGGGCGCGGAGTACGGCCCACCTGCATCTGCGAGAGGCGCAGCGTTCGCCGGATCGACATCGAAGTTGATGATGCTGCGGCGCTGCGCCTCGGTGAGGCCAAAGAGCAGATCGACCGCCTGGGCTTCGAGCAGATGTTCGACCTCGGTGAGCGCGTCGTCACGGTTGGTCTCATGCGCAACGGCGGTGAGGATGCTGACAGTCTGGCCAGCCTCGACCCGCACGCCCGTGTACTGCCACGCCAGGGCGCTGGCGCGGTTGGGATCGGCATATGCGAACGCGGTCGTCGACGGCGTAATGCCGCCTGCGCCGAAGATCAGGATGCCCAGCGCGGCGGCCTGGCCGACGGGGTTGTTGTCGTCGGTCAGGATCCAGCGATCACTCGCCTCGAGCTGCGCGTCGTCGGAGTGGGTCCGCCACACGGTCGCGGCGTTATTGCGCAGGCGTCCGCCAGCCAGCGCCACGCTGCCCAACCGGACGGCGACGGTGATCGCGGCGCCCGAGTTATTGGTCAAAGCGTCGACGAAGCGCACGAAGCCATCGGCGTTGGCCTGGCCCGCGTTGGGCACGAAGATGCGCCGCTGTACGCTCAAGCCCGCCATGTTCTGAGCGGCCAGGGCGCGCTGGCGGTTGTTCAACTCGCCCACCGACGCCGCGCCGCCCGCCGAATAGACGTCACCGGCGGCGCACGGGTCATCGCAGTCGGCGCAAACCCGGACACAGAGTCGCGGCCAGTTCACAAAGGCCGCTGGCCCCGACAGCTCGCCACCCAAGGTGTCTTCAACAGCGAATGGGGTCCCGTTGGGCCCGTTGAGGACCACCCGCGCCGTCGCCGGTGTGCCTGCCAGCATGAGTGCAGCCAGCAGCCATGCAAACGATTTAAGATTCATGCTCACGTGTCGGCCTCCGAACGCTGAAAGGGGCGAGATCGAAGCCGAGCGCGGCCCCCCGAATCGAAAGCCCACCGGTCCCCTCCGGAACGGGCCTCGCGCGGTACTTTAGCATAACTGCAAGAGTTGATAAGCGCCTCACATCGGATGGTGTGCGCAGATTTCGCTCAGAATCAGTACGGATTCTCGAGCTTCTTCTTGTAGGGGTTCTCAAGCGCCTTCTTGTTCAGGCGAATACCCGCTGACGCGCGCCCATTTTTCACCCGCTCGACGAACTTGCTGTGCGTGATCGTCCATCGCTTGCTGTCGTGCCCGGCCAACCGGAAACTGAGCCGCCGTCGGTCGCCCGGCTTGAGCGTCACGGTCACCGGAGCGGTGCCTAGCTTCTTGGCGCCTTCATAAATGTTGGCACCCTTCGGGCTGCTGCGCAGCGTGAGCGTGTATGGGCCCGCTGCTGGCTTGGCTGTCGCAGGCGCAGCCGACTTTGCGGACGCTGGCGCGGCCGACTTTGCGGATGCCACGGAGTTTGAACCGGCCGCGCCAACCGACTCGGGCGCGTCGGAGGGCACGGACGGCAAGCCTGCCGACGGGGTTGACCCGGCTGCGACGGAGGCGCCCGCCTGGGCGCCGGCGCTTTCGACCGACGCCGCCGAGCCGGTCGTCCTCGGCATCACAGCGCGACCGGAACGTTGGCCATTGCCAGCCGTTTCAGAATCTTCGAGGTAGTTGACCCATACAAAGGCCGCGACGCCCACCGCCAGAAGCAGGCAGGTCAGCACAACGAGCCAACGGGTGTTGCGCGTCGGCGGCGCGGGTGGCAACGCATCCAGGCTCGATGCCGTGTTGACCTGCGACGGCGCGATCGCCTTGAAGTCGGCCGCAGTCGCCAACGGTGCCACCACGGAGGGCGCGGCCTTGCTCAGCGTCGGCCGCACGTCATCCATCGCATCGAGGATGGCGCTCGCCAGATTGGGCGAAGACTCCGACGGCCCGCTCTGCGCCGCGGCCTGCGACGCCCTTGGCGGTCCCGATGGGCGCTCGACCGGCAGGCTCGCGAACGGATCGAATTCCTCACCGCTCTTCGCAGGTGCGGGCACATCAGCCGAAGCGTCGGCGAGCGCCGCTGCGAGATCCGACCCGAAGTCTGGCAATGAAGGCGGCGGGGACGACGGCGGCGTCGTGTCGACAGGGGGCGGAGGCGGAGGCGGGGGCGGGGAGACGCCCTTTTGTGCCGCGGTCGCCTGCGCGATAGACGCCTTGATGTCGGCGTTGTTGAAGGCCCCCGTAAACATCAGCGGCTCGGGGATCGAATCGGTCTGGCCTCGCACGACCGTCTCGGGATCGGGCCCCGCGTGCACGTCGGCGAGCGCTGGCTGCTGAATCAGGGCCGCCAGCACATCGGCACCCAACACCCGCGCGATCGTGGCGTCGTCGTCGTCGTCGTCGGCTTCAAGCAGCTGCAACGTCTTGATGTTCGCGACCACCGTCGACGGGCCATCACCCCCCATGCCGAACGGCTTGCGCCCTCGCTTGGGCGCGACCTGGGTCGTCTTGATCACCGACGCGAGCATGGTCGCGACCTGGCGCAGATCCTTGGGGCGATTGTCGGGCAGCTTGGCCAGACACTCCTCGATCACGCGCGCGAGGCGTGACGGAAGATTGCCGCTGACCCGCTTCTCGATCGGCGTGGGGAGGTTGTTGACGATCGCGTCGAGCAGCTGATCGGGCGTCGCGCCGAAGAACGGCAGCGCACCACTGAGGAGCTGGTAGCCAATGATACCCAACGTGAACAGGTCTGACGGCAGCCCGACCGGCTCACCGAGCACTTGCTCAGGGCTGAAGTACTTCGGGTTGCCGATGACGACGTGTCCGCCGTTGATCTCTTGAACGCCGAACAGGTCAGGCGAGCCGGCGTCGACGATCTTGACGAAGTCAGACCCATCGTCGCGCTTGGCGAGGAAGACGTTCTCAGGCTTGAGGTTCGCGTGTGGGCGACCCGCGCGATGAAACGGCGCCAATGCGCTCGCGAGCTGGAACAGAATGTCGGCTGCGCGGCGAGGTCCCAGCGGACCCACGCGCCCGAGCATGCTCTTGAGCGTCTCGCCTTCCACAAACTCGGTGACGATGAACGTCGTGCCGTCGGGCTCACGGGCAGCAGCAAGGACCGCGGCGATCTTGGCGTGACGCAGGCGCGCGACCGAGCTGGCGGACCGCAGCAGCTCAGCGCCATGCGTCGCGGCCACGTCGGGGTGCACGATCTTGACAGCGACCGCTTGCTGGGTGCGGTTATCGATGCCGCGATAGACCATGCCCAGCTCGCCCGAGCCGACAACGGACTCCAGGCGGAAGCGATCGTGGCCCAGCAGTCGGCCAATGTAGGGATCGCCATTGAGGCCGGGGTCCAAGCCCAAAGGCGCACCGCAGCTGGTGCACGCCGGGTTACTTGGATGGTTGACCGTCTGGCAGCTCTCGCAGATGACCATGAATTGCGACTCGCGAGCGTCAAATCGAGGCGCACATGCGCCTCATCACGCCATTTCATAACATCCACACCGGGCACTGTCGATTCAGTTTACTGGCGCCCCGTTGATCGCACCCCGACAGGTCACCCTTTATGGCACCTAATCGACACGAAACCCTTGACCGCATCATCATAATATGAGATCAACCCAACCGCTCGCGAGGGTGGCGGAATTGGTAGACGCGCCAGGTTGAGGGCCTGGTGTCCGTAAAGGACGTGGGGGTTCGACTCCCCCCTCTCGCACCACGCCCCGTCGGCTTTATGCCGGCGGGGCGTTTCTTTTATCTGCTGTGTGTGCCCTTCATGCGCCCACAGACCATGACCCGCCCGAGGGCCCATGCAGCGCGCCCTGATTTGCATCATTGGCGTCGTCGGCGCCCTGCTCGTCGGCCGCTCCGCTCTCCAATACCGCACCGATTGGGTGGCGCTGACGCTTGTCACGCTGATCGGCCTGGGCCTCCTCGTCGGCATTGTCGAGCACTGGCGCCGCCAAGCACGCGTCGAGCGGCTGCGCGCCGCGATGTCGGGCCTGCCTGAGCAGTGTCCGCCAGGCTTCACGCCGCCCGCGGTTCTGGCCGACTGGTTTACCGCGGCGCGCGCAGGCCGGCCGGCCCCGTCGCCCCCAGTCAGCGCCACCGGATACCTGCTGGGCGCCGTCATCATGCTGGGCATGTTGGGCACGTTTCTGGGCCTCGTTCAGACCATGACGGGCGCCCGCGAGCTCATGCACAACGCCCCCGACACGGCCGCGCTGCGTTCGAGCTTGGCCACACCCCTCTCGGGTCTGGTGCGGGCCTTTGGTACCTCGGTCGCCGGCATCGCCGCGTCAGTAACCCTGGGGCTCAGCGCGCTGCTCGTGCGCCGCCAAGAGCGCAGCATCCGTCAGTATATCCTCAACTACATCGCCCAGGCCTACGCGGCGTTTACCCCGACCGGTCGCGAACTGCATGCGCTGGAGTCGGTCGCTGAAGCCGCCGCGAGCCTGCCGGCCGCCGCCGAAGCCCTCAACGCCGCCGCGTCTCGACTCGATGGCGTGCGCGCCCAGATCGCTGAGTCGACCTTGCAAGCGGGCGCGACCGTCTCTGCAGCCGCGGAGCAGGCCGGGCAGATGGCGAGCCGCGCGGCCACGCAAGCCGCACGCTCCGCCGCCGACGCCCTCGTGACTGCCACCGGGGCGCTCGAGCAGCGACTCGGCGAAGTGATGGCGCACAGCGAGAAGGCGGCGACCCGACTGGCAGAGCGCACGTCGGATGCCGCGGCGTCGGCCATCGGGGCCCATCTCAACACGCTGAGCGATCGCCTCAATGCGCATGCCGACGGGCGCAAGACGGTCGAAGACGATCACCTCGCCACGGTCCGCTCGACCCTGGGCGAGTCGGCCCAGATCTTTGAACGTCGCCAGCAAGCGCAGCTCGCCGCCGTCGCCGACACCCTCGCGGCCTCGGCGGACGCGGCGCGCGGCCAGACCGAGCATATGAGCGCCCGCCTGGTGGCTGAGTTCACGACCCTCGCCGAGGGGCTCGCACGTCAGGCGCAAGCACAAACTCAGGCGCTGGACGCGCTGGTCGGTCGCCTGGGCAGCACTGAAGAGATGCGCGTGCAGGCCCTCGACGCCCGGGCTGCCGATCAAGCGGAGGCACACAGCGCCGCGATCGGTCGGGCGGTCGACGCGATGCGCCAGCAGCATGGCCGCCAGATCGAGGCTTTACGCGCAGAAGGCGAAGCCCTGCGAGCGCGTGAGACGGCCTTGGCCGAGCGAATGGCCGCTGTTGAAGCCAGCCGCGGCGAACGCATCGCAGCCGGTCAGCATGCGCTCCTCGATGCACTGCGCGACAACGCCGACGCCCGCCGCGAGGCCGAGAAGAACACCCTGGCGCAGCTCACCGCGACCATCGCTCAACAAACCACGGCCGCGCGTGATGGGCTGACGGATCTGCGCCGCGCGCATGAGCAGCTGATCGATCGTCTTGCGAAGGCGGAGGCCAATCGTCTCGACCGCCTCTCTGCCGACGAGGACCGCCGAGGCAAGGCGCTGACCGGAGCGATGCAAGCCGCCGAGTCGCGCTATGCCGCCGCCGAGCAGGCCCGATTGCACGGGGCGACGGCGCAGACCGACGCGCTGCGAGACGCCTCTGAAGAGGTCGTGCGATCTCTGCAGGCCCCGGTGCAGGCCATCTTGGACCGCCTGGAGGGCGCCAGCCTGACCCTCGCCGCCGCTGAGCGCCAACGCGGCGCCGAGCTGTCGGATCGCCTCGACGCGGTGGTTGGCCAGGTTCAGGCGATGGCCAGTCGTATCGATCGCGGGGAGACCCACCGGGCGTCGGCCTTGGACTCGACGCTCTCGGGGCTGGCCGCGGCCCTCGCTGCATTTGATGGCGCGGCCGTCATGACGCGCATGGACGCGTTGGTCGCCCGGCTCGACACCCAGCAGGCGTCTGTCGGCGAGCGCCTGACCGGCGCGGGTGCTCTGGTCAGCTCTGGCGCCGAGCTGCTGCAAAGCGGTGGCGCAGAGCTCACAGCCGTGGCGGAGATGTTCGCGACCGCCGTCGACAGCTACCGCCAGGCGAGCGAGCGCAGCCTGACCGCGTTGGTCAGCGTCGAGCAGGCCATGGCGCGCCAGGACGGTGAAGCTGCTGGTCTGCTGCGTGAGTACCTCGATCAGACCCGCGAGATCTTCGGTGGCGCTATGCGGTTCCAAGAAGAGCTCTTCAAAGAGCTGCGTGCCCTGCGGAGCGCAGGATGAACCAGGAGGAGGAGGAGGCAGCCGCCGGTCCGGTCTGGATGACCTTCGCCGACCTGATGAGCAGCCTCCTTGGCGTCTTCGTCCTGCTCATGCTGTGGATCGTGGTCTTTCAGGTCGACTTGGCGAAGTCTCTCGAGGACGCCCAGTCCCAACGTGAAGTCGCCATGAAACAGGCCGCCGTCGCCGAGGCCGAGCGCCGCGTCGAGGCCGAGCGCCGGACCGCCCTCGAGGCAAAATCCAAGCAAGCCAAGCAACGCCTGGTCGATCTGGAAGACGCGCTCGCAGGCAGCCTCGCCGCTGGCCGCGTCACCCTGGGCCCCGACGGCCGCATCGGGATCGCCGGCAGCCTGCTCTTCGGCCTCTACAGCGCTCAGCTGACCGACTCGGGCAGCGCAGTCATCGGCGAATTGGCCCCGCCGCTGGGGCGCTGGCTCGCCCAGCATGACGAGATGGTCATGGTCGGGGGATTCACCGACGACCTGCCCATTCGCGGCGCTGAGCGGCGCTTCACCGACAACTGGCAGCTGTCCACTGAGCGCGCGCTGACCGTCGTCCGCGCCCTCAAGGCCGCCGGTGTCCCGCCTGAGCGCCTCTTTGCAGCAGGCTTTGGCGCCCATCACCCGGCCGTGCCGAACACCGATGAGACCAGCCGGTCGCGCAATCGTCGCGTTGAGATCGTACCGCAGAGCCGGCGATGACTCTCATCGAGAGACTGGACGACCTGCGGGCCCGCGGCGCCTCCGCCTACGACGAACCGGGCCTGCGCTTCGTCGAGGCATTGCTTGAGCGCGCAGCCACGCTCGACGGCGGTGTCGCCGAGCGACTTCAGGCGCGCGCATCTGCTCGACTCTCCGCCTTTCGTACCAGCATGCAAGCGGCCCAGGTGGAGTCGGCAGCGGCAGTCTCTACGCTGACAGCGGCTGATGCCGATGCGAATGGCGCGCTCGCGGCGGCGCACGCGCAGGGCGACTACAAGCGCGTCGTGCGCGAGGCCAGGGGCGCACTGCGGCGAGTCCATGCGACCGATCCCCACGCTCGACTTGCCCGCTTGTCGGCGCAGGCCGAGGCCCAGGGGCTGACCGTACGCGATGCACCCGACGACGCCGCCCGAGCTGCCGATCACATCGCCCACGCTCTATTTAGGCAGGCGGCCGATCAGGTCCGCGGCACGTTGACGGTGGCGCGGGCCGTCGATCGACTGCCCGCCGAGACCGGCCCCTATAATCCAGACGCCCTCACCGCCCGCGCGCTCGCAGCGATGGAGGCCCTGGCGCCCGGCTGGATGCGTGCCCGGCTCGCGGCGTTGGAAGACCTCGCAGTCCTCACCACCCTGCGCCGCAAATGAGCAGCACGCGAGCACCCAAGTGAGCAGCAAGTGAGCAGCAAGTGAGCAGCAAGTGAGCAGCGCAGCCCCGACCGATACCCAGGCGCACCTCGACGCGTTCCTCGCCGACTTCGACATCGCCACCCACCGAGCCCGCGATCCCGTCGCGTTCGTCTGGCGCTACACCGATCCCCTCGATCAAGAGTTGATGGCCGTCTTCGCAGCGGGCCTGGCGTACGGCCGGGTGACCACGATCGCCCGTGCCCTCGAAGACGTGGTCGCTCGCATCGGCGCGCATCCCAGCCAAGCCGCCGCACAGGACGATGAGGCGGCCGCAATCGCGCGCTTCGATGGCTTCGTCTATCGCCTCAACCGCGGCGTCGATCTGACCCGCGTCTGGCTGGGCATCGCCGCACTCCAACGCGAATACGGCAGCCTCGGCCGCGCGATGACGGCGCTCGATCCCGGCGGCCCTGATTTGCGCGAAGCCTTGGCAAATTGGCGGATCGCGCTCATCGCGCCCACCGCCCACTTCGCGTATCGACGCAGCTTCGGTCACCTGATCGCAGACCCCAGAAAGGGCAGCCCGGTCAAGCGGTTGAGCCTGATGATGCGCTGGATGGTGCGTGGGCCTGATGCGCTCGATTTGGGGTTGTGGCGGGATCTGGGCACGCATCGCCTGACGATGCCGCTCGACACGCATGTGCATCGCATCGGGCGTTACTTGGGCCTGACCGACCGCACGCAGGCCGATTGGAAGACCGCCACCGCGATCACCCAGGCTCTGCGGCGCTTCGATCCGGTCGATCCGCTGCGCTACGACTTCGCGCTGGCCCATTTGGGCATCAGCGGCGCCTGCCCGACCCGCCGGGTCCCCGACATCTGCGCTCACTGCCCCATCGAGCCCATCTGCCTGCTATGAGCGAGCGAGCGGCTGTGATCAGGCGTCGACTTTGACACGCTGAATGTTCGCGCCGAGCGCCTTGAGCTTCTCGTCGATGCGCTCATATCCGCGATCGATCTGGTGGATGTTGTAGATCTCGGTGGTGCCTTCGGCGCAGAGGCCCGCGATGAGCATGGCCATGCCGGCGCGCACGTCGGGGCTTTGTACCCGCGTCCCCTTCAAGCGCTGTGGGCCCACCACGACGACGCGATGCGGATCGCACAGAATGATCTGGGCGCCCATGCCTTGCAGCATGTCGACGAAGAACATGCGCCCCTCGAACATCCGCTCGAAGAACAGCACGGTGCCTTCGCTTTGGGTGGCGACCGTGATGGCGATGCTCATCAGGTCGGTGGGGAAGGCCGGCCAAATCGAGTCGTGAATCCTCGGCACCTGGTTGTGATAGTCAGAGCGAATACGCATGGGCTCCTGCTCGGGCACCAGCAGCGTATTGCCTTGAATGCTCGACTTGACCCCGAGCCGGTCAAAGACCATCCGAATCATGCGCACGGTGGACGGCGTGACCTTGTTGATGGTCAGCGCGCTGCCCGTCACGGCCGCCAGCCCCATGAAGCTGCCGATCTCGAGATAGTCGCTCTCGATCTCGTGCTCGGTGCCGCCCAGGCTGTCGACGCCCTCGATGCGCAACGTGTTGGTGCCGATGCCGTCGATATGCGCGCCCATGCCCACCAACATGCGCCCCAGACCCTGCACATGGGGCTCGCAGGCGGCGTTGCGGATGATTGTCGTGCCCTTGGCGAGCACCGCGGCCATCAGCGCGTTCTCAGTGGCCGTCACCGACGCCTCATCGAGGAACATGTCGGCGCCCAACAGCGCCTTGGCCCGGATGTCGTAGATGTTCGAGATCTCGACCTTGGCGCCCAAGGCCTCGAGGGCATGAAAGTGCGTGTCGAGCCGACGGCGCCCGATGATGTCACCCCCCGGCGGCGGCAGCGTCACTTGGCCCATGCGCGCGATCATCGGCCCCGCGAACAGGATCGAAGCGCGAATATGGGTGCACAGCTCAGCGTTGAGGACGCTGTCGGTCACCCCGGACGTGTCGACCCGCAGCTTGTTCGGCCCGACCCACTCCGTGGCGCCGCCTTGGGCTTCGATGACCTGGCACATGACCATGACATCACGAATCCTGGGCATGTTCGAGAGCACGACCGGCTGGTCGGTCAGCAACGTCGCGGCCAAGCAGGGGAGGGCTTCGTTCTTGCTGCCGTTGGGCGTCACGCTCCCGCTGAGGGTATGGCGCCCCTCGATGATGAACTTTTCCATCGGCTACTCCACTTGCTGTTCGACGCGGCCATCTTGCACCGCGAAGACTCGCCGAGGGCGAGAGATTTTGAGAAAACTGGTGTCGGTCGTGGTGATGAAAACCTGACCCGAGAAGCCGCCCAGAAACTCGAAGAGCCGCCGATTGCGCTCCGGGTCGAGCTCGCTGGAGACGTCGTCGAGCAGCAGCACCGGCGTGATCTGCTGACGGTCCCCGAGGGCTTCGATTTCGGCGATCTTGAGCGCGAGCACCATCGCCCGCTGCTGACCCTGGCTGGCATAGGCCTTGGCCGGGCGATCCAGCTGCCGCAACACCACGTCATCGACGTGCGGTCCACGCTGCGTAAAGCCGCGGACGCGGTCGCGGCCTCGATCGGTTGCCCAGGCTTCGCGCAGCTCCTCGGCGGTCCCCGAGAGGCTCTCGCGGTAGCGCACGACGCCGCCCAGGTGGGCGTCGGCGATGGCGGCGAAGGCGATCTTGAAACGCGGCGCCAGGTCGTCGAGGTAGGCGCGTCGGATGGCGATGAGGCGCGCGGCGTGGTTGGCGAGCACCTCTTCATAGGTGTCGAAGAGCGCGGGGGCGCCACCATCGCGCAGCAACGCGTTGCGGGCGTCGAGGGCGCGTCGATACGACAGCACTTCAGCGAGGTATCCCGGCTGGCCCGTGAAGATCGCGCGATCGAGGAATTTGCGACGATCGGCCGGTGGCCCACGCACGAGGCCGACGTCGTCGGGCGTGAACAAGACGACCGACAGCGCGCCGAAGTACTGCGCATTCTTGACGGTCTTGTCTTCGCGTTGGGCGGTCCGCTGCCCGCCGTCGACGCGCACTTGCAGTCGATGGTCTAGGCCATCTTTCTGTATGATTCCAGATACTTGAGCAGCCTTCTCACCCCATCGGATGAGTTCGCGCACTCGACCGCGCATGGGGCGCAGCGTGGCCATCCAGTACACCGCGCCGAGCACGTTCGTCTTGCCTTGCCCGTTGGCACCCGCGAAGACGTTGAACCCGGGATGCGGCTCGAAGTCGACCGCCGCGAGGTTGCGGACATCGCGAATCGAAACGCGCTCGAGTTGCAAGATGGACCTTGGATGAGGGCGCAGCCACCGTCGACCGCGTGGCGATCAGCCGGCGGCCGGCGTCAGATGCGCATCGGCATGACGACGAACAGGTAGTCGTCGTTGCCATGCTCACGAAAGAGGCCTGGCGACAGCGCCTCGTTGAGGGCCATCTCGACCTTCTCGGCGCTGAGGATGCGCAGGATGTCCTGCACGTAGCGGGCATTAAAGGCGATCGTGAGCGGCTTGCCCTCGTAGCCCTCGATGACGATCTCCTCGCGCGCTCGCCCCAGGTCGGGGTTGTCGCTCAGCAGAACGCCGGCGCCCTCGGTGATCTCGATGCGCACGCCGTGGGTGCGCTCGCTGGCGAGGATGCCGATGCGCTGCAGGGCAGCCAGGAAGGGCAAGCGCTTGGCGATGGCGCGGCGCTCGCTCGACTTGGGGATCACCTGCGTGTAGTCGGGGAAGGCCGCGTCGATGAGCCGCACGAAGAGCGTCAGACCGGGCGCAGCGACGACGAGCATGTTGTCGACGAAGCCAAACTCGACCTCCTTGCCGACCTCGTCGAGGAGCTTACGCAGCTCGCCGACGCCCTTGCGCGGGATGATCACCCCATCGTCAGCCGGGAACTCCGTGCCGCGGGCTGCGTTGCGCTCACCCTGGCTGAGTCGATGGCCGTCGGTGGACACCATGCGCAGGCGTCCGCCACCGAGGCTCTGCAAGAAAACGCCGTTGAGGTTGGGCCGCGACTCGTCGGTGCTCACCGAGAACGCCGTCCGCTCGATGAGCTCCCGCAGGGCGGTGCCGTCGAGCGGTATGAGGGCGGTGCCCTCGGCGCTGGGCAGCGTCGGGTACTTCTCAGCCGTGGTGGTGTGGAGCACAAACTCGGTGTTCTGGCACGTCAGGGTCACTCGATCTTCATCGGTGACCGCCACGTTGACCTGCTCACCGGGCATGCTCTTGACCACGTCGTAGAGCCGCTTGCCGTCGATGGTGATGCGGCCCGGCTCGATCACCTCGGCAGCGATCATGCTGTCGAACGTGATGTCGAGGTCGGTGGCTGCCACTTGCACTCGCCCATCAGGCCGGACGATCAGCAGGACGTTGGAGAGGACCTGCATGCTGGCCTTACGGCTCAGCACGCCCTGAATGCGGGCCAATGCCCGAGTGAAGAGATCGCGATTGACGACGAACTTCATTGTGCTCCTCGAGTCGGGTCAGCCCGGTGCTGCAACAAGATGCTGCTGCAGCTGGGCCAATCCCCAACGTCTGGGTCAAGGCGGCAGAGTCTGGACAGGCCGCCCGGATGACTCAAGGCTTTTAGTACAGTAAAAAATGAAAATATAGTCTCTTTAGTCATCATCGTAGGGGCTGTGAATCTGGGGGAAACGTACGCAAGCCCGTGCAACCGCATGCAAACTGCATGTGGACGAATCCGGGTGCTGACCTGTGGGCAACCTGTGGACAACTGCGGGCACAATCCTGTCCCCATGCTGTCCACAGGAGATCCACAGGATTGTACCGCTTTGGAGGCGGATGGTCTGGGGACATCTGCCGCAAGGGCCGTTTGAGCCGGCAATTACGCGACATGTAGTGGTCGCTCGCGGCGAGCGACGCTCATCAGCCTGTGGACAACCTGCCGCGGGTGGCGATCTCAAAGTCGGTGCATCCGGCGCCTCCCCCCGCTTGGCCTCAAATCGAATTGGCATCATCTCCGCGTCTGCCGAGGGGGCTCCAGCCGGCGACTCAGCCTCAGTTGACAAAATCTGCGCTGGCTCGGTGCGGGCTCGACAGGTCATTGTCCGCACTCTACGCTGTCGTCGAATTCATGCCTCGGCTTCGAGGTTACGCAGGACAATCGCTCGTTGAGAGCTGTCGAGGAGGAGATACCGTGTCTGAAGTCAAGGTGAGCGCTGCTGATGCGCTTGAAGAGCTCAAGGCAGGCAACACGCGCTACGTCGAAGACCGGCGAGAGCATCCCAATAGTGACCTCGCGCGGCTGGCACAGCTCGTAAACGGCCAAGCGCCCTTCGCGATTGTTCTGGCGTGCTCGGACTCGCGGGTGGTCCCCGAGCTCATCTTCGATCGTGGCCTGGGCGATTTGTTCGTCATTCGGGTGGCCGGCAACATCAGCGACAACGATGCAGTGCTCGGCAGCATCGAATACGCCGCCGCCCTCTTGGGCGTGAACCTGGTCGTGGTGTTGGGTCACCAGAGCTGCGGCGCAGTGACCGCTGCCGTCGACGGCAAGGCGACCGATCTGCATATCGACGAGTTGGTGCGCGCCATCGCGCCTGCAGTCGAGATCGCGCGCACGCAAGAGGGCGACCTGATCGACAACGCGATTCGCTGTAATGCGAATTATGTTGCCGATCACCTGCGCACAACCGGACCTGTGCTCGGCGACCTGGTGAGGGACCGCGGCATGCAGGTGGTGTCGGCATACTACCGCCTCGACACCGGCGCGGTTGAGTTCCTCTAGCGTCGAGTTGCTTCAGAAGGCGTCTGCCACGGCCACCCTACGCCGTGAGCTCAAGCGGCGCCCCGTCAACACGCCCCGTCAGCACGCTGCGTCAGCACGCCCTTGGCACCGCGGACGATGCTGACCCCAAATGTTACTTGGCTGGGCTCCGAAGAGCGTGTAGCGCAGCGGTCATACGGCGCGCACTGCGCGTGAAGTTGACCAATTCTGAATTACGGGGTTCTCTGAGCGCTCGGGAGGTTGCCCCGACTTCGCGGCTCTCTCTCCATGAAGCGCGAGCGCATACCGCCTCATTCTTCGGGTGCGTGGCAGGATCTTGGCGGGTAAACAGGCGCTGATCGACGCATCTCGATTCTGCAATCTGATCCGACATGAGCACGAAGTGGCGGGCTCTGACGGCGGCCACCCGCCTAAATTGATGAGACAAGCAACTTTCCGCAAAAAAAAGATCACGCTTATTCTGCACAACCTCGAGTACATGCGGGATGTAGACTTACATGTAAACATTCGTTCACACCTTATGGTCACTACGGATCGGGATAGACCAAGGCGTTGAAATCTATATCCTTTTGCCGGGCGCTTGGTGTGGACAGTGTGGATACACTGTCGTCATAATTCCAACTAAGTAATGAAAGCACCCACATGCTGCATGCCTGGGCAAGCTGGGCTCTCTGTTGGGGCCTGCTTAGATGTTCAGTTGAGGGCAATGAAGCCCGTCTACATGATGATTGCGGGAGTTGAGAGAAGGTTAGGGCGAAGCGATGTCATGTCATTCGGGGGATCCCATGCGGGTAAGCGGTCTGTTCTATTTCTTGGGGTTTGTCACTGCACTGACACTTTCGAGCACGGCCGTAGCGGGCACCCCACTGTCAACAACCCAGGTCGGTACGCTCAAGCTGGGCATGACCTGGAGCGACTTTCGCGGTTCGATGCGAATGCCGACGGCGGCGAGCCTACGCACCGAAATCTTCGAGACCAAGAACAGCCTGCGTCAGCCCAGTCGCGGAATCGCATTGGCAAGCACAGTGTCTGCAGGCGCGATCATCTACCTGCGGCCCACGCCCAGCGCCTGCGGCCGCCTCGTGGGTGACGCGGTGACAGGCGTCACGAACTGCCTGCTCACGTTCGGCAAGTCCAACGCGAGCGCGCCGTATCATCTGGTCGACATCTCGGTGACCGCTGGCAAGGCGCGCGGCACGTTTGAGGATGCGGTCCAGAACTTCGCGACGATCTTCGGTCAGCCGGCGGGCAATCAGCGGATGCAGCAGCCGCGATCGGCGCCGATCGCGGCGCAGTCGGTCACCTGGGGCGTCCAGGTCATGAACAACCGAATTCGAATCTATCTCAACCAGCACAGCCCTGGCTTTCGCCTCAACCTGAGCCTGCGCGACGCGTATTCGGGCGCCATCAGCCACGGG
>JBNMOZ010000026.1:0-20138 GCA_051276005.1 Bradymonadia bacterium
GAGAACGAGTCAGAAGGGCAGGGTGGGGGCAGCGGCGGGCGCGGCGGTCTTTGGGCTCGTCTTCGCAGCGGGCGCGACCTCACGCGGCGCGACCTTACGCGGCGCGACCTTACGCGGCGCGACCTTAAGCGGCGCGACCTTACGCGGCGCGACCTTACGCGGCGCGACCTTACGCGGAGTGCGACCACGTTTGCGCGCCGCCTTGGCCTTGGTTTTCGCCTTCGACAGTGGCGCAGCCGACTTGGGTGCCGCGGTCTCGGGCGCGGCGCTCGGCGGCGCGGTCGACGTCAGCCTGAAGCTGTGCTTCGACTCGGCGTTTTGCCCCTTGAGCGTAAACCGCTGGCCCGCGTGCCCGCTCAACGAGATGTCGATCAGCCATTGCTCACGGCAGGGCCGCTCGATCCGAGCCGGCGTCTGTCCCAACGCCTTGATGCCAAACATGACCTGGGCGCCCGGCGGTTGCGTGTCGATGTTATGCACGCAGGCGTTGGCCTGTGCCGCGGTGGCGGGCGGCTTCGCCGAGGTACTGGGGCCGCCTTGCAGCATCCAGATGACGCCGCCGACGACCATCAGGCCGGCAATGGCCAGGCCCACCCACAGGCCAGCGCGGCGCGGCGGCGCGATATAGATCGGGGCCGACATGCTCTCGCCCATGACCGGGAAGCCCGTGGTCGACGAGATCTGCGATATCTGCGAAGGCGAGACACCGGGCTCATCGATCATCGTCGGCAAGGCTGGGGCAGCCGGCAGGCCCTCCCAGCGCGACAAGGCCTGGATGACGTCGCTGGCCTCGGGGAAGCGCTCGTCGGGCGACTTGGCCAACAAGCACTCGAGGATGCGCCAGAGCTGCGGATCGATGTCGAGCGGCGCGGGGGCCTGGTGCACGTGCAGCCAGCCCACGCGAAACTCTTCGGGCATCATCTTGATGTTGTCGGCGACCTCGTCCTGCGGCACGAACGGCGGGCGGCCGCACAGCGTCTGGTACATGAGCAGGCCGACGGCATACAGGTCGGTGCGCGTCGAGGCGCCGTTCTTGAGGAACTGCTCAGGCGCCATGTACTTGGGCGTGCCGATGAGCATGCTGGCGTGGGTCAGGTCGGCGTCGACCCCGCGGGTGTCCTTGGCGATGCCGAAGTCGAGCACCTTGGCGATCTCTTCACCCGTGCGCACCTGAGTGACGAACACGTTGGCCGGCTTGAGATCGCGATGAATGATGCCCCACTCGTGGGCCTCGGTCAGGCCGGCGAGCACGCCCTTGATGAGCTTGACGGCGCGGCGCGGCGCGAGGTGGCCGGCCTGCTTGAGCAGCGCCTGTAGCGACAGGCCCTCAAGCAGCTCCATGACGATGAAGCGTCGGTGATCGGGCAGGATGCCGGTGTCGAGCACCTGCACGACATGCTGGCTGCGCAGGCGAGAGATGATGCTCAACTCGCGCTCGAAGCGCAGACCCTCGTCGGGGTCCATCGAAGTGCCCATCAACAGCTTAATGGCGCACGGACGATCGGCGAGTCGCACGTCTTCCGCGCGATACACGACCCCCATGCCGCCCTGACCAACCACCTGAATGAGCCGGTAGCGGTCGCCGATGATGCCGCCGAGCAGCGTGTCGGTCATCCAACCTCCTTCGGCTGGGATGGTACTTCTTCAATGAGTCCGTGTCATCTTCGCTTCACGATGGGTGGCCGGCCTTGACGAAGTACGGCCTCAAAAGTGCGGTCCCGGGTCGCCTGAACACGAGGCGCGGCCGGCCCCGATGCCGCGAAGTCATTGCCGTTTTGCCGACAGTCTCCGTATCGTCGCAGTCAGGGGGGGATGCGTTGGCGGTTGATACCGAAGACGAATACGTCTGTCGGGTCTGCGGACGGCGGGCTCGCACGACCGCCGGCGCGCGATGTCCGACCGATCGCAGCGTGCTCGTCGAAGCCTACGCCTTACAGAAGAACGCTGACGACCCGCTGCTGGGTCGCATCCTCTGCGAGAAGTACGCGATCGTGGGCTACGTGGGCGAGGGCGGCTTCGGCGCGGTCTATCGCGCGATCCAGGAGCCCATCGGGCAAATCGTGGCCATCAAGGTGGTGCGAGACGCGGTGCGCGATCGGCCCAACCAGCTCAAGCGCTTTGCCCGTGAAGCCCGCGCCGTGGCCGCATTGCAGCATCACAACACCGTGAGATTATTCGACTTCGGGCGCGACCGTGAGCAGCTGTTCATGGTGCTCGAGTACATCGACGGGCGCAGCCTCAAGCAGGTCATTCACAGCGACGGGCACCTGGCGCCCACCCGCGCCGTCCGGATCATTCGGCAGATCGCCGAGTCGCTGCAAGAGGCCCACGGCATCGGCGTGGTGCATCGCGATCTCAAGCCCGCCAACATCATGCTCACTCGCAGCCCCTTCGGCGACGAGATGGTCAAGGTGCTCGATTTTGGCCTGGCCAAGCTGCTCAACGACGCCGTCGACACGGGCCTCACTGCGCGGGGCCATGCGGTGGGCAGCCCGGCCTATATGGCGCCCGAGCAGATCGCCGGGACGGTGAAGACGCAGTCGGATCTCTACGCGCTCGGGGTCGTGCTCTTTGAAATGTTGATGGGCAAGAAGCCCTTCGAAGCGCGCGACCGCAAGCGGTTGATCATGGCGCACCTGAACTCGCCGATCCCCGCGTTGCCGGGCGTGCCGGTGGGTCTGGCGGCCGTGGTGCATCGCGCGATGGCCAAGCGCCCCGAGCACCGCTACGCCGACGCGGCCGAGATGGCGTCTGCCTTGGATGCGGCGATGCTCTGCGCGCCCGACGCCGATGACGAGAAGACCATCGCGACCACGTGGCCCGACGACTGGCGCGCCACGACCGTGCACGCGATCACGTCGAGCCAGGAGCCGGCGACACGCGTGCTGCCACGGTATGATGACCACTCATTGATGACCTCGACGAGGCGTCGGCTGTGGCCCTGGTTGGCAGCCGCTGGACTGCTCAGCGTTGGCATCGGTCTGGGGCTGGCGTTGCGCGATGAGTCGCCCCCTGCCGCCCCAAGAGCGCCGGCGCGAGCGACGCCGGTGCTGCCTCTGCCTGAGCCGGTGCGTGCCAAAGCGACCCAGCCGCTCACCGGCGCACCGCAGGACGCAAAGCGTGCGAAATTCGGCGATTAGGCAGTTCTGCTGAGGCAGATCCACGCGGTCAGCGCGCAAAGCCTGCAACGACGGGTTTGACCGCTCCGGGCAGGGCGTCTTAGATGGCGGCATCGTTGAATGCGGACGGCGTGCCTGCGTCGTTGCGACCCGAATCATCCGGTCGAGGAGACTGCTATGAAACTCGAAAAACTGATCCTCGCCAGCGCGGCGTGCCTGCTGCCCTTCGTCGCTCTGGCGGCCGAACCTGTGACCGGCTTCATCGGCTCGCGCACGGTGGTCAACGAAGGCCACATGGCGCCGCACCTGGGCAAAGACGAGGGCTACGGCGAGAAGTACACCTTCAACGGCGACTTCGGCGCGCGCGGCACTTTCTACTTCTCGATGACGATCAGCAACCTGGGCATGGGCGACCATAAGATGGAGTCCAAGGGCCGGCTGACCATCGACGGCAAGAAGTTCAAGTGGAAGAAGAAGCTCGACGACGACGAGTGGACCCATAAGAAGAGCCCGTTTCGGATCAAGGCCGGTCCCGCCACGCTGACTGGCACGCCTGAGAAGCTGGTGATGAGCGTCAAGAGCGGCGCCGACACCGTCGACGTCACCTTCACCCCGATCGGTCGGGCATGGCGTCCGCGCAACGGTCAGGTGCAGTTTGGCAAGGAGCGCAAGGCGGTCGACTTCACCGTGTTCCCGCTCATGAAGGTCAGCGGCACCGCGAGCATCGACGGCACGGCGATCCAGCTTAACGGCACCGGCTTCGGCAGCCACAGTTGGGCCGATCTGGCGATCTACGAGCAGGCGACGATGACCCGCGAGTTTCGCGGCATCGACGGCGACAAGACGATCTACATGCGCGAGATGCTCACGCCGCCCGAGTACGGCAGCAAGCTGATCCATTACGTGCTCGTCACCAAGGGCAAGGCGAACCTGATCGAGTCGTACCGGTTCGTGACGACGCCCACCGAGACGCTCACCGACACGAAGCATGACAACCGCTACAAGGTGGCCGAGAGCTTCACGATTCAGGGCTTCGACGCCGAGGGTGAGACGCGTCAGTTTCGCGGCAAGATCACCAAGAAGAAGCTGCGCAAGCGCGAAGACATGCTCAAGAAGATGGGCGCCGCCGTGCGCATGGTCGCGTCGCGCTATTCGAAGCCCGTGCGCTATGACTACGACGCGACGTTCCACATCCAGGTCAAGACGCCCGAAGGCGTTGAAGAGCTCAAGGGCACGGGTCGCTACGAAGTCTATCACTGGAACAAGTAAAGACCCGCTCGGCTTGACCCCGAATCTGGCCCCGCCCGGCGCGCATCCCCGCGCCTGATCTCTGGCCCAACGGCGCCGAAACAGGTACCGTCTCCGCGTGCCACACAAAGCCTGTTTTCACTGCAATCTGCTGTTCGAGGTCGACGCCGCGCATGTCGCGTCGATGCTGCCTTGCCCTGAGTGCGGGCGCATGCTCGAAGACCACGCGCCCGCGCCCGCGGCTGAGCATACGCAGGAGCGCACGATCCCGACTCAACCGATGGATGGGGGCGGCGCGACGAAGATGCTGCGCGTGCCCGATCTGCGGGCGGGGGCGCCCGACCATGCCCCCCGCTTCGACTCGTATCCGACCAGTCCGCAACGCTCCGCGTCACGCCATTTTGACGTGGCGACGCAGGCCATCGCGCTCGACTCGATCGGGGGCTCGGTTGATGTGCCGCCGCCCGATCCCAGCGTCGAGATTCCCACCCAGGCGTACCGCACCGTGCCGGTCGACCTCGACGATGAGGCACCGACCAAGGCGCTCAACGCCAACGCCCTGCGCGACGCGATCACCGAAGGCATGATCGACGAAGCGCCAACGCGGCACCTCAACGCCAAGGCTCTGCGGGCTGGGGCCGAGGCGCTGCCGAAGGGCGACTTGGATGATGCGACGTGCGCCTGGACCAAGGACTCGGTGCCAACCGACTTCGGTCAAGACGCGCCGACCCGTGCCTTGCGCGCGGTCCCCGCTGACATTTTGACGAGCGCGCGACCGGTCGGGTCGCCCCCGAGGACGCCGGTGGAGGCGGGCGGCGCCAACGCGCCGATGAGCGCGCGGGGTCCAGAGGGCGCGAGTGGTCGCGTGCCGGCGCGACGACCATCACCGCCCAGCGCACGGCATGGCGTCAGCGGTCCGCTGCCCAAGCGGCGCGCACCCAAGCCAGTGCCAGTCGCGGCAACGCCGGTTGGGTCCCCAGTTGGGCCCCCACCTGCGCGGCCGCTCGCGACGCCTGCAGGGCCGCCACCCGCGCGTCCGTTGGGGGTGGCGGCCCGCGCTGCACCTGCGCAGCCGCCGGCCGCCCGGCCGATTGCGGTGGCGCCCACGCCAAGGCCCGTCGCCGCAGCGGTCTCGTCGCGTGCGGTCGCCGCCCCCGCCCCAGCGCCCGTCCCGGTTGCGATCGCGGCGCCAGCGCGAGTGCCCGTCTCTGCTGCGCGCGCGGTCCCCCTGAGCGCGCCAGCGCCACCGCCGGGCGAAGACCATCACAGCTACTTCGACCAGTCGCGCGCCATCGACCTGCCCGATGCCCTGGGGGCCTTGCTCGGCGAGGTCGGCGAGGCACCTGCGGTGGGCAGCGCGCCGGCCTCGCGATCAACCGTCGCGCGACCGATGCGCAAGAAGAGCAAGCGCACGCTGGTGGTGATCCTGGTCACCTTTTTGGTCGTCATCGCCGGGGCGATCGTGCTGGTCGTGACCCGCGACACCGATCCGGGCAAGACGGTGGTCGCGGCCAATGAGCCCGAGGCGCCGCCCTCGGAGGCAGTGGATGATGGGTCCGCTTGGCAGAAGACCTTCGACACTGCGCTGACGCGTGCGAAGGCGCGGCTGCCGGCGGTGACACAGGGCGATGATTTGGGCGAGGGCGACTTCATCGTCGCGAGCCCGGACGGCTTGGCGACCCAGAGTGGGTCCGTTGTTGGCCTAATGAGCACGCCCTTCCCGGACGGGTCGCTTGAGACCACGCCCGCCGGCGAGCAGGCCAAGCCATTGCTCGGGGCGCTGCGCGGTGGGGGCGAGCGGCCGCTGTTCGCGGCTATCGATCGGCGCGTCAAGGCCCGCACCGTGGCGCAAATTCTCAACAGCGCGAGGACCTCGGGCTACACCGAGATTCGCCTCGTTGGGCGCCGGGGCGGCGACAACGGCGACCTGATCGCGTTGCCGGTCAAGACGTTCATCCCCGGCACGCCCTTGCCGTCTGCTGGCGGCGTCGAGCTGCGCATCGGACAGCTGGGCATGAACGCCGTGGTCAAGGGTCGTGATGGTCGGCCGTTGAGTGGACGCCCGGCAACCGTGCCGCGCACCGGCGGCGTCTTCGACTTCAACGCGCTCGACGCCCTGCTCGACAAGCTCTCCAGCGGCCACCCGATGGTGCGCGACGTTGTCGTCTACGTGAACGGCGACCTGGGGCTTGAGACCTTGATGGGCGTCCTGGGTCGGGTGCGCGGCAGCGCGGCGCGCGACCGGTTCCCGTCCATCTCGCTGTCGGTCAAGTAGGGGCCGTGGTGACATGAGCCGGCGTCGCCGCAAGCCACGTCGCGTCCTCAGCGCTGCCGACGTCCTCAGCGGCACTCATACGCCGGCGCTGGCCGAGCTGATAGATCTCATTCATCGCATCAATCCCACCGAGCGCGGCCTGTCTGCGCACCGAACTGCGGCGCGGTATGCGACCAAATCTGCCCTGCAGAGCCTGCTCGTCGAGCGGTTCGCCGATCGTCTCTCCGCCGTCGCCCACGGCGGACCGCGCACGGTCTCATTGCGGGTGCCGTCATTGGCCAGTGACGCCGGGCATGCGGCGCTCGATGCGCTCTCGCCCAAGGCACGCGCCTGGTGTCAGCGTCGCATCGACGAGCGCTCCTTTGCGCCGGCCGACGCGCCGCCCGCGGCCGTCATACACGCCGAGTCAGACCACCGCGACTCTGCCGTCGGAGCCGACCTGGCGCGCGGCCGGGCTGCGCTGGATGCGTATGACTTCGATGCCGCTGAGGTGGCCTTTCGAGCCGCCCGAGTGCGCGATCCAGATGACTTGGCGCCGGTGATGGCCCTGATGGCGCTGTGGATCGACACCCTCATGGCGGACGCCGAAGCGCTCGCGTTCTTCGACGGCCTGGGCGCCCTGGGCGAGCGGTCCGAAGTGCAGGCCCTGACGGCGGTGGCGGCGGCGCGCCTGGGCCGGGCCGATCGCGCCGAACGGTTGCTGGTCAATCGGGTGGGGGAGCGGGCGGCCGAGGCCTGGGGTTGGCTTGCACAGGCGGCGCTGCGAGCGGGTGATCTGGCGCAGACCCGGCGCGCCTTGAGCGCGGCACGACAGGCGGCGCCGAGTCATCCGTTGACCGCCACCGAAGATGCCCTCGAGGCGCTGGCAGTGCAGCGTCGCGCGCCCGCCGAGGCTGCGTTGCTGGCGATGGTCGATGAGGCGCCGTGGGATCGCGTCGAAGCCCAGGCGCGACGGCTGCGCGCCGATCATCCAGGCAGCGAGGTCTCTGGGCGGGTGCTGCGCGCGATCGCGATTCAACGGCGCGACGCGGAGTGCGAAGCCGCGTTGGTGCATGCCGCCGAGGCAGAGTTGGCCGGGCGACCGGGCGCCGCGGTCACCTGGCTGCGGGCGGCGCTGCGTCACGGAGCCGACGCGCATGACGCCCTCGCGCGGGCCGAAGCGGCAGCGGAAGAACAACGCCGACAAGCACGACTTGCGCGCATCGAGGCGGGCCTTGAGGCGGGCTCCCACGAGGCGATGTTGGCCTGGCTGGCGCTCGATGACGCCGATCGCGCCGCCCTCGATCCAGACCGCCCCGAGGCTGCTTGGTTGGTCCAGTTGGCGCCATCGCGCACCGGGGCAGGCGCGAAGGCCGCCGTGCGCGCGGTCGAGGCGCTGGCCCGAGCGCGCGCGCTGCTGACCTCGGCGCCCGCAACGGCCCTGGCCCTTGTTGAGCCCCATCGCGCCATCCTCGCGGCGCTGCCCGACGCCGCGCGCCTCATCGCGCTGTCTGATGAGGCCGTCAATCTGGGTCGAGCAGCCCGGCAACGCGCGCTGATCGATGCGGGCGCGGCGCTCGCTGACGCCGGCCAATGGGTCGGCGCGTTGGAGCGGTTGGCGCATGTTGGCGTGCTTGAGGGGCTGCTGCTGGATGCGGCCGGTCAGGTGCGACAACGGGCCGAAGGGGGCCTGCGAGTCGAAGCGCTCGAGGCCGCCCTTGGACCCACGGCGAACCTGTGTGAGCGCCGTCGACTGCTCGGTGAGCTGGTGGCCCTGAGTCCGACGCAGGCCCCGCGCCTGGTCGAGGCGGATCGCGCGGTCGCGCGGGCTTTTGCGCGTCAAATTTACCTGGTTGATCAGCCGACCGACGCCCGGTTTCCAACCCTGGTTGAGGGCGACGCGCCGTTCTGGCTGACGGCGGAGGGCGACGCCATCGTGCCCGATCTGCTCGCGGGGTGGCTGTTCATTCGTTGGATTCGTGGCGCGCGGGTGCGGCGCGCCGTGCGCTGGCGCGTCGACGCGTCGGGCCTGCTCGACTTCATGGTCGAGGGCCACCGACTGCGGGCGCTGCTCGACGACGGGCGAGTGTTCACGTTCGATGCGCTTGGACAGCACGTCCTGCGTGTCGATCCGCTGGCGGCCGAGCCGGCAAGCGCGGGCTGCCTTCTGGGCGAGCACGCCTGGCTGCTGGGTGCCCGGCTCGAGATTCACGCCGTGCTGCGCCGACAGCGCGTGGCCGTCCACCCGCGTCCAGATCGGCTCGTGCGGGTTGGCGCAAATGTAGCGGTTTTCACCAATGATACCAGCCGACTGTTGATGGCGGATGGCACGGCGGTTGGTCATTTGGCGACCGGCGCGCATGACGCCGTGCAGGGGACAAGCGGCGTGCTCGGCGTCGGCGGTACTGGGGCTGTCGATGATCAGGGCCTGCGCGATGGGCACGCGGCGGGCGAATTTCAGCTGCGCGCGAACCTGCTCTGGGCGGGTCCGCTGACATGGTCGCTCAGCGTGCCGGCTGGGTCGCGATTGCTGCGCCGCTGCGCCGGGCCCGAGGTCGCGATCCTGCTCCCAGATCCGCTCGGCTTGCGCTGTCTCGCCCTTCAAGCAACCGCCCCGCCCGCTGTCGAGTTCAACTCGATCTGGGCCCCCTCCGAGGCTGTCCAGCCCTGGCGGTTGACGCTGGGCGACGCGCTGGCGGAGCGGCGGTTTTCGCTGCTCCTCGACGCGTCATCAGCGTTGTCCAAGACGACGCCCGAGGCTTGGCTGGCGACCGCGCGACCGACCCATGGGCCCTGGGCCGACGCGGTCTGTCATCACGTCCTGCGCACGCGCGATCCCGTGGTCGCGGAGCGAATCGCGCTGGCCGCCTTGCGGGCGTGGCCGGTGAGTGGGTTGGTGGGGCTGATCGTCGCTGAGGCTGCGGCCCGCGCGGGTCGGTGGGTGGCGGTCACGCATGCCCTCGATGGACGCGCGCCCGAGGCCGGCCTGGAGCAGCGGTTCTTCCGGTTATTGGGCTTCGCGCGGCTGCACGCGGGCGCGCCCCAGGCGGCGTTGGACGCGTGGCATGCCGCGATCAAGGTGGCGCCGACGGCCGAACTAGAGCGACTGGTGGCGGCGGTCTCACCGGGGCTTGAGCATGGGCCGATCGACGCCGCGCCATCGGTGTTTGCGGCGTGCATGCGGGCGCTGCGACAGGCCGATGCGGCGCGCTGCGTGGGCGATTTAGCCGGGGTCGCGGCGGCGCTCGATCACCCCTTCGCCTGGCATTTTAACGAGGTGCAGACCCTCGCGCGGCTGGGCGAGGCGCTGTTGGCGCTGGTCGATGGCGACCCGTTGCGGCGTGATTGGGGCCTGGCGGGCGTGGCTGAGTGGCTCGCGCGGCAAATCGCGCCTCAGCTGCGCATCGAACTGCCCATGGCCGGCGGGCGCTGGAGCGTGGGCCGCATCGACGCCGTCGCGGCGCGGGCGCGGGCGCACCTGGATCAGCCGCGGGGCCACTTGGATTAGCCGCGGGGCCCTTTCGCGAACCCGGCGCACAGCCGCGGCGCGCGCCGAGCGACCTGATAGCGGGGCCTGGGGCGGCGATGCCTGGTCTCGACCGCCGCCCCGACATCCAGCAGACGAGCCAGCCGACGCCACAGGCGGGCGAGACGCCGACGCGGCACGACGCTCAACTCATCGGCCGCGCTGAGCAGGATGGCGATCTCGTTGAGGGCGTGGTGCAGCGGGGTGTTGGCGACCACGAACGGGCGGGCGTCGTCGAGCGCCAGCAGCGCGCGGGCCCGACCTTCGAGCGCGCTCGACGCGCTGGCTGGCAAGGCCTGGGCCAGACTTATCAATTCGACTTCGAATGCATGCAGATGGCGGCGCAGAGTCATGAAACCCTCCCAAGCGATGGTCAGCAGACGGCGCAGAGCGTCAATTCTTGCGCGTTATCTGTTTTAGCGATCGGCGACCCCTTGACGGCGCGCCCGCTTGTGCGGTGCCCTGCCGGGTATGGGCAAGAAGAAGAAGAAGATCGTCCTCGACGACTGGATCGACATCGACATCAGCGAGAGGCTCCCGAGCCTGCCCCCGGCGTTCGAGGTCGGCGACGTACTGCGCCAGGTCGAAGAGGTGCTGCTCGCCGGGCCGCAGCGCTCTCCGGTGCTCGTTGGCCGCCCCGGCGTGGGCAAGTCGGCCATCTTTCACGCGCTGATTCGACGGGTCGCCAACGGTGAAGGACCCGAAGCTCTGCGGGGCGCGCGCGTTGTGCAGATCGGCCTGGCCTCTATCGCCGGGCGGTTCCCACCGAACACGGGTAAAGCAACCGACTTCGCCCAGCGCCTATTCGATCATCTGCTCGAACGCGACGAACCCATCATCCCGCTCATCCGCGACATTCACGTCGCCTATCACTTCGATTGGGAGGCGATCCTTCACCGCTATTTGAGCCGCTCGAAGCTGCCCATCCTCGCCGAGGCGCAGCCGCGACAGTTCGACGAACTGGTCGAGTATTGGAGTGATCTCAACGACTTCCTTGTGCCAATCGCGGTCACCGAGCCCAACGCGGTGCAGGTGCGATCCATCGTCCGGCAGTGGGATGTCTGGAGCGAGACGCAGGGCGAGCGGCCGTTCACCGACGAGGCCCAGCGGGTCGTCATCGAGCTGACCGCGCGCTACATGGGCGATCGGGCCTTCCCGCGTAAGGTGCTGGATTTACTGCGCCAAACGCGGGTGTTGGCCTCGAATGATGCGGCCGAGGGGCCCATCGACGTGCCGGCGGTGATCGCCCGCTTCTCGAGCGTGACGCGGGTGCCGCCCAACCTCATCGATCCCCGCGAGCGCCTCGATCTCGACGACGTCGAGCGCTTCATGAGCACGCGCTTGTTGGGTCAGGAAGAGGCCGTTGAGGCCTTGATGCGCATGATCGCGCTCATCAAGGCGGGCCTCACCGACGTCAGCCGTCCGTTTGGGGTGCTGCTCTTTGTCGGCCCGACGGGGGTGGGCAAGACCCACGCGGCGCAGCTGCTCGCGGAGTACTTGTTTGGCGATCGTCAGCGGCTGATTCGCGTCAACATGACCGACTACACCGAGCCGGCGCATTTCCAGACGCTGTTTGGCGATCCGCACGGTCAGAACCTCAGCCAGAAGCGCGGCGTGCTGGCCAGTCGCCTGGTGGGCCAGCCCTTTGGCGTGCTGCTACTCGACGAGTTCGAGAAGGCCAACCCGCGCGTGCACGACGGCTTCCTGCAGCTGATCGACGAGGGGCGGTTCATCAACGGCATGGGCGAGACGGTCTCAGCGACGAGCATGATCCTCATCGCCACCTCGAACGCGGGGGTTGAGGTGTTCCGCGAGACGGGGCTGGGCTTCCGCAACGCGCGTGATCTCAAGTCGCTCGACGCCGAGCTCGACCGGCGCCTGCTGCAGACCTTCCGCTTCGAGTTCCTCAATCGCTTCGACCATGTGGTGCATTTTCATCCGTTGGATCGCAACCACATCCGCAGCATCGCCCGTCGTGAGCTGGGCGAGCTGATCAAGCGCGAGGGCATGGCCCGCCGCAAGATCGAGCTCGAGGTGAGCACCGACGTGCTCGACTGGCTGGTGGCTCATGGCTACCACCCCCACTTCGGCGCGCGCTTCTTGCGCCGCGAGATCGAGCGCAACATTACGGCGGCCCTCGCCGACTTCATCGTGCGCCACGAGCCCGAGCAGGGCGCGCAGCTTGACCTTTGCGTGCGTCACGGGCGGATCGTCGTGCAGGCCCGCGATGTCGAGCCGGCGATGGTCACGGTGCCGCGCGCGGACGCGCCGCGTGACGTCAAAGTCGATGCCGAGGCTCTCGAGATCGAGGCGCAGGCCTGGCTGGAGCGGTTTACGCCGCTTGAGCAGGAGGGCGCAGCGCGCGCGGGCGAGGCATCTGCCCTGATCGCGCAAAGTCAGCGCAGCGGGTTCTGGGACCAACCTGACTCTGCGCAGGGCGTCATGAAGCGCTACAAAGTGCTCGACGCCCGCCTGCAGGCCGATGCCCGCCTGTTGGAGCCCGTGCGCGCGGTGCGCCAAGCGTTCGACGCCGACGGGCTGGAGCTCGACGTGCTGGCGGGCCTGGTCTCGGAGATGGCGGTGAGCTATCGCCGCTGGCTCGATTTGGGCGCCGAGGAGGCCCCCAATGGCGTCTGGCTGATCGTCGGTCCGTCCGATCCACTGCATCCCGAGCACGCGTCGGCCTGGTTGGGGCAGCTGGTGCGCATGTATCGCGGGTGGTTGTCGCGCCGCGGCTTCACCTGGGAGATCGCCGCCGAAGAGGTCGTCAACGGCGAGGTGCTGCGGGTGGTCTTCGAGGTCGAGGGCGCCGGCGTCATGCGCACGCTCGAGATGGAGCAGGGGCTGCATCGGCGAAAGCGCCTGGACGGATCGAGCGCGCGGGTCAACGTCGACCTGATCCCGCGCCGCGAGAGCGAGCCCACTCGAGTACCCGCCGACATGCGCGTCACCGACGCCCGTCGCAGCACCGGCGAGTATGTCGAACGGATCGGGGCGCGGCTGCGCCTCAAGGTGCCCGCGCGCGGCATCGAAGTGACGCTGCGCGGCGTCGACCGGCCAACACTCACGCTCCTGGGCGACGACCTGCTCGGCTATATGGGGGCGCCTGCGCCCGTGCGTGAGACGGCCCGCACCTATGGTGTGATCGGCGGCACCGCCCGCGACCCGCGGACGCGCGCGTCGAGTTCGGCCATCAAGGATGTGCTGCGGGGCAACCTTGAGACCTTCCTGCGCGCCTGGGAAGTGCACGCCTGATAGGCGGTCTGCCAGGGCCGATCTCGACCTCAGTTTTGACGTTTGGGGCGCCGACTTTGCAAGAAGTTCGACGAACCGCTGGAATTTGCTGCGCGTTTGCACTATGTCGACGAATCTTGGGGCGGGTTCTTTGGACTCTCGCCGAGTATGAACGTTTGAGGAGAGCTGAATGACTGAGATTCGTGCGGTTACGGCGGCTGACGTTCGTCCCTTGCGGCAGCGCATTCTGCGACCACACCAGACGGCATCGGCGCTGGTCTACGGTGGTGATGCTGCGCCTGAGACAATGCATGTCGGTGCGTTCATCGATGACAAGATGATCGGCGTCGCCAGCATCTTCCGTCAGGCACCTGAGTACAATGTAAGCCACCCCGCTGCTTGGCGCGTGCGCGGCATGGCGACCCTCGATGATCATCGAGGCAAGGCGGTGGGTGCCAAGATGATGCAGTCGTTGCTGCGTCACGCGGCCACCAACGGTGGGCGTCTGGCTTGGTGCAATGCGCGCGTGCCGGCGATAGGATTCTACAGCCGTATGGGCTTCGAGCAGGTGGGTGCGGTCTTCGATCTGCCGGTGATCGGCCCGCATGTCATCATGGAGCGTCCCATCAAGCGGCGCTGAGACGACCTCGAACCATCCCTACCTCAGATATCTGCGGATCGCCTCGCGTAGAACTGACGCGCCGCCCGGCTTGAGCCGGACAAGCACCGCATCCTCCTCAATTCGGACGTCGCTGATGGGGCCGCTGGTCTCCATCCGCGCCAGCTGCGCGACGCCGGTGTCGATGCGCGACTCGATGAGCCCCGTGTAGAACGGCAGCGCCATCACGTCCATCTCGCCCACCTGCAACCGGGTGATCTGCAGGCGCACCGCGTTGGGCGCCCAGCCCCCGGTGCCGCTGATCTGCACGTTGAGGTGCAGGCCGGAGCTCCGATACGGCGCGGTGAGCCGCACGTGCAGGCGCTGGTCGGCCACCTGCACGTCGGCGCGTGCCCGGGTGAGGTCGACGTCGTCAAGCTTGAGCCCGTCCATGAAGCCCATCGGATCGGGCACGGCCGATAGCGCCTGGATCGCTCGGTCGCGGTGCGTCTCAAGCGCCGCCTGGGCCGCAGGATGGACCAGGGCGCGCTGGGCGAGGTAGGTCAACTCGGCGTCGCGCAGGCGAATGACCCGCGCGGCGTGGGCTTGCTCGACGCGAGTCGTCAGCCGCTCGACCTGGCGTGGGTCCGGCTTGGACTCAGCGATCTCAAGCGGTTGCTCGACTTCGAGGTTGGTGCGCAGCCGACGGACCTGTCGCCAGGCGACGGCGGCGAGGACCACGACCAGCGTCACGGTGACCAAGCAGCCCCATTTGAGGAATTTCTTCATGGCGCGACGGTAGCTGGATCCGTGCGCGGGGGCCAATCTGGGCGCGGGGGCCAGTCTGCCGTGGCTAGACCCCGCGGGGGTTGACCCCTGACGTTTGCGTCAGACCCCTGGCGTGAATGTCATAGTGCCTGTAGGCCCCAGCGCATTCTTCCAAGGTTTAACGCCGATCCAGGCCGGTAAAACGGTGGCCTCTAATTTGCAAAGACAACCTCGTCGACTGCAAACTTGGAGGGTACTGATGGCAACTCGCACGGATGAAATCGATGTCGTCGGCATGTACCTTTCGCGGATTGGGGCCGCGAGCCTGCTCAACCGCGAACAGGAAGTGGTCATTTCGAAGGCGATCGAGTCGGCACGCAAGACCGTCCTCGACGCCCTCATCGCCGAGGACATTGGGGTCAAAGCCTTCGCAAATCTGCCGATTGAGATCAAGAAGGGCCGCCCAGCCCGACGGGTCCTCGACAGCGGGGGCCGCGACGACCCCGAAGGTGTCGCTCGCATGCACACCCTCGCCAAGAAGCTGATCAACGGCGCCCGCGCCCGCGCCCGCGCCGCGACGAGCACCCGCGCCAGCAAGCGCAACTTCACCGTCGACCTGCGCACGCTCGTCGAAGAGATGGGCCTGCAGTGGCGCATCATCGATGAGGTGGCCGACGAGCTCGCCGCGCAGCGCGACGACCTGCGCACCTGGCATCGCTTCGCGGCCGAGACCGATGGCGTCGCCAAAGAGCGCGCCCTGCGGCACATGCTGCGCATCGAGGAGCGCCTGGGCATCGACCTGAGCACGCTGCAGACTCTGGTTGGCCGGGTGCGTCAGGCGCAGCGCAAGCTGACCCGCCAGAAAGACCGCATGATCGTCGCGAACCTGCGCCTGGTGGTGAGCATCGCCAAGCGCTATCGCGGTCGCGGCCTGCCCCTCGCCGATCTGGTGCAAGAGGGCAACCTGGGCTTGATGCGCGCGGTCGAGAAGTTCGAGTACGCCCGCGGTCATAAGTTCAGCACCTACGCGACATGGTGGATTCGCCAGGCGATCACGCGCTCCATCGCCGACAACGGCCGCACAGTGCGGCTGCCGGTGCATCAGCACGACCTCATCACGAAGATCCGCGCCACCATGCGGGCCCTCGAGGCCGAGAGCGGTGAGACCCCGACCCACGAGCAGATCGCGGCTCGGCTCGAGCTTGAGCCCAGCAAGGTGCGCGAGACCCTCGAGCTGTCGCGGGTCCCGCTGTCGCTCGATCACCCCGTCGGCGAAGACGAGGCGACCCTGGGCGACTTCATAGAAGACCAGTCGGCGCCGTCGCCGACCGGATGCGCCAATCAGCGCATGTTGAGCGACGCGACGCAGAAGGTGCTCGAGACGCTCTCGCCGCGCGAGGCCAAGGTGCTCGCGCTGCGCTACGGCATCGGCGTGCGCCAGGGCTATACCCTCGAAGAGGTGGGCGAGGTCTTCGAGCTGACCCGCGAGCGGATTCGGCAGATTCAGGCGCAGGCCCTGCGCACGCTGCGCATGCCGGGTCGCTCCGAGACCCTTGAGAATCACTTCGAAGAGAGCGCCTGATCGACGGGGCATGAACCCCCGCCGAGAATGACGCATCTTTGCGGATATGGCCTCACACACCCGTCCCCCCGCCGCCTCGACCGACACCCAAGGGCTCAAGCACGCGCTGAGCGTGTTCAGCTATGGCAAACGCGCCATTGGGCTGGTCTGGGAAACGAGCCGCGCGCTCACCGTTGCTATCGCTGCACTCACGTTGGTCGCCGGCTTGCTGCCCGCGGGCATCGCCTACGTCGGCAAGCTGATCGTCGATGGCGTCATCAAGGCGAATGCATCGGGGCTCGACGCCGACGCTGACCTCGCCATCCAGTGGATCATCCTCGAAGCCGGCCTGGTCGCGCTGCTCGCCGGTGCTCAAAAGGGGCTGGGTGTCATCCAGTCATTGTTGCGCGTCCAGCTGGGGCATCGGGTCAACACGATGATCCTTGAGAAGGCGCTGACGCTCGATCTGGAACACTTCGAGAACCCCGAGTTCTACGATCAGCTGACCCGGGCGCGTCGCGAGGCGTCACGGCGCCCCCTCTCGCTGGTCAACCGCACGTTCGGCCTGATCCAGAGCGCGATCTCGCTGGTGGGCTACGCCGGGCTGCTGTTCGCGTTCTCGGGATGGGCGGTCGCGGTGCTTGGTCTGGCCGCCGTGCCGGTGTTCCTCAGCGAGGCGCGCTTCGCCAAGAGCGCATTTCGGCTGTTCTCGTGGCGCGCGCCAGAGACGCGCCAGCAGGCCTATTTAGAGACGGTCATGGCCCGTGAGGACTACGCCAAAGAGGTGCAGATCTTAGGGCTGGGTCCGCGGCTGCTGCAGCGGTATCGCGGCATCTTCGAGAAGCTGTACGCCGAGGATCGCAGCCTCACCATTCGCCGCGGCGCCTGGGGCTACAGCCTCGGCTTGCTGAGCACGGTGGCGTTCTACGGCGCCTATGCGTGGATCGCGATCTCGGCGGTGCGCGGCGCCATCACGTTGGGCGAGATGACGATGTATCTGCTGGTCTTCAAGGCCGGGCAGGCCGCGTTCGCCGCCTGCCTGTCGTCGGTCGGCGGCATGTATGAAGACAACCTGTATCTGTCGAACCTGTATGCCTATTTGGACAGCGAGATCGGCGCGCCGCCCGGCAGCTTGACGGTCGGGCCCGTGCTCAACGATGGGGTCCGCTTCGAAGACGTGAGCTTCACGTATCCAGATGCCGAGCGACCGGCGCTCACGGGCGTCTCGTTTCACCTCCAGCCCGGCCAGAAGTTGGCGTTGGTGGGCGAGAACGGGTCGGGCAAGACGACGCTCATCAAGCTGCTCACGCGGCTGTATTCGCCGTCAAACGGACGCGTCACCCTGGATGGCGCCGACTTGCAGGATTGGGATCGCAGCGCATTGCGGCAGCGCGTCGGGGTGATCTTTCAAGACTTCGTGCGCTATCAGTTCACCGTCGGTCAGAACATCGGCGCCGGCGACGAAGCGGCGTTTGACGACACCGAACGCTGGGCGCAAGCGGCCACCGAGGGCCTCGCGGCGCCGTTCATTGACGAGCTGCCGCACAAGTATGAGACCCAGCTTGGGCGGTGGTTCAAGGGCGGCCAGGAGCTGTCGATCGGCCAATGGCAGAAGATCGCGCTCTCTCGGGCGTTCATGCGCAAGCAGGCCGACATTCTGGTGCTCGACGAGCCCACTGCCGCCATGGACGCGGCCGCTGAGGGTCGTATCTTTGAGCACTTCAAGGCAGCGGCATCCTCGAAGATGGCCATCCTCATCAGTCATCGCTTCAGCACGGTGCGCATGGCCGATCGCATCGTCGTGCTCGACCGGGGCCATGTCATCGAGGAAGGCACCCACGAGAGCCTGATGCAAGACGATGGGCAGTACGCCCGTCTCTTCAGCCTCCAGGCGCAGGGGTATTTGTAGATGGCATTCTTTGAGCGGCTCGCCGCCGATCGGTTCGCGCCCACCGAGTTTACCCGTGGACCGTGGAGCAACACCCACCAGCATGGCGGGCCGCCGTCGGCCCTATGCGCCGAGGCGCTGCTGAATGGCGGCGACTTTCGGCTCGCGCAGCTGAGCATAGATTTCGTGCGGCCGGTGCCCATGACGCCGCTGCGCCGGGTGGTGACGTGGGTCCGCAAGGGCCGCATGCGGCAGCTCGCTCAGGTTGAGCTGTGGTCTGGCCAGAAGCTGGTGGTCGAGGCTCGAGCGACGCTGTTGCGGCGGGTGGCGGTGGTTGTGCCGGCCCAGGCTGCGTCGGTGGTTGAACCGGCCAGCAGCGCCGCGCCGCCCAGCGCATGCGCCCCGTGGGCCTTCACCTTCTTCAACGCAGCACAGGGTTATCACACCGCCATGGAGCTGCGCTCGATCACCGGCACCTGGGGTGAGGGGCCGACGTCGTGCTGGATGCGCATGACCATGCCGCTCATCGACGCTGAGCCCATCGCTGCGCCGCTGCGGGCGATCATCGCGGCCGACGCGGTGCACGGGACTGCGCCGTGCCTCGACATCGAGCGCCACAGCTTGATCAACCCTGGCCTGACGGTGGTGCTCGACCGCGATCCGGTGGGGGAGTGGGTGCGGCTCGACAGTGAGAGTCAGGCGCAGGCCAATGGGGTGGGGCATATGTTCGCGCAAGTCGGCGACATGCAGGGCCGGTTCGGGCACGCGATGGCGCCGTTGCTCGTCGCCGCTCGGTAGCGGATTGGGTCGGTAGCGGATTGGGCGGATTGGCTGGCGCGAGGGGCGTCAGGTCAGGTCACCTCGACGCCCCGCGCGCTGAGCACCTGCTCAAAGCTGGCGCGGCAGAGCTGATACTCGTCGGCGCCCGGCTCGACCGCGCCAAAGATGCACACCTCAACGCTGTTGACCAAATGCGCCAGCGCCTGCATGGCCTCGCGATCCGCCCGCACTCGGCGCAGGATCTCTCGACTGGTCAGCGCATGCGGCAACGCGGCCTGCCGGCCAATGGTCTCGAACGTGCGCAGCAGCAACGTGTGAATCGCCTGGGCGAAGTCGCCCTGCTGCGCGAACCGCTCGGCGTCGTCGAGCGTGCCCGCCGCGACCTGCAATGCGAGCAGTGGCTCGTCGGCGGGATCATCGGCGGGCGGGGCCCGCGCGCTGGCCGGACGCTGCACGATCTCGCGCATGATCACCGTGATGAGCGCCAGCACGATCACGCTGACGAGCACCCACATCAAGACCGACGCGATTGAGCTGGTCGAGCGATCGATGCGCAGGTCGTCATCGTCGTCGCGGTCGCGCTCGCGCTCGCGCGTCGGCTTTTCGGCCTTCGTCTTGGCCGACGCGACCGGCAACTTCTGTTGAATCGAGTCGTCGGCGCGCAGGGCGTCGATCGCGTCATCGCGGGTGCCGGGTGCGGGCCACGCGAGGGTGACGATCATGCCGAGGGCGAACCACATGCGGGCATCTTGCCCGATCTGCGCGCGAAGTCGCAGAGCCATCGTCTGGTCGACGATCGACCTCAACGTCTCATATGGCAGCTCGAGTGTGTGACACGCACGTCCCAAGTTCGCGCTTCTCTGCGGTCCAGCGGCTGGATCGATCGTTGCTGTACACGGTCCCATTCCCGAGGCAAGACTTGGTAGTCAGGCGTTCAGGCGCCTCGGCGACAGGGGTTTGAGACATGTGCATGCGATCTTTGAGTGGGGCTCTGCTAACTCTACTGGCTCTGCTGGCCTTCGGCTGCGAGGGCACCGGCATCCTCGAGTCGGGTTTGCCGACCTTGCCGCCGTCGGAGCTGCCGGTTGTCGGCAAGCCAGGCGGGAATAACGGGGCTTGCCGCGGATCGATCGTCACGTCGATTCAGGGCCAGCTGGTCGCA
>JBNMOZ010000027.1:0-20038 GCA_051276005.1 Bradymonadia bacterium
GGTCCGGCCTGGTCGCGCTTGATCTCGATGTCGGCGCCGGCGATGCCCGCGAGCTGATCGCGGATCTTCTTAAGCGTGATGGCGCTCGACTCGGCGCGGTTCTCGAAGCGCGCCAGGTTGAGCGACACGGTGCTCTGCTCGGGGCTGGCTGATCCGCCGCCAAACTGGCTGTCGCCGCCCACGCCCACGTTGACGAGCACGTTCTTCACGTTCGCTTTGCTCTTGGCCTGGCTGTCGAGCAGCGCGTCGACCCGGCCTTGCACCGACGTGGCCAGCACGTTGCTCGCTTCGAGGTTGGTGCCGATGCGGCCCTTCACGCTCACCGAGATCTGGTTGGGATCGGTGTTGGGGAAGAACTCCACGCCGGTCGGCGCCATCGCGAACAGCACGACGATGGCCACCAGGCCACCCAAGGTCACGTTGAGCAGGCGCGCTCGATTGTCGGTCAGGATGAGCCAGCGCGACCGACGCATCGCGATGAGGCCGACGCCGCCCAGCACGAAGAGCACCGCCGGCAGCGCGAGCAGCTGCGTCTGCAACGCCGGGCTCGCCGGGTTGCCGCCGAAGTACATCGCGCCGATGACGCCCGCCATCATCGCGCCCAGCACGATGCCCGCCATCATCGTCTTGCCGCGCCCCGCGATACACACCTCGAGGCTGTGGATGACCATGGCGACCGCGCCCAGGCCGCCAAAGAGCGCCGCCGGTCCAAGGACTGGCAACGCGCCCATCAGGCCAACCGCCGCGGCTGCCAGACCACCGATGACGCCCAACGTGGCGCCCAAGGCCAGGCAGCTCAACGCGAACATGTTGCGCGCGACGGCCCACCGCTTCGTGTAATCGCGGGCCAGCATCGCGCGCAGGAACTGCCGATACCGCTCGACGAGCGCGGGCAGCCCTCGGGTCATGACCCAGTCAGCGGTGGGCTGCAACACCAGCTTGATCGCGATCCAAAGACCCACGCCGCCCACGCTGAGCACCAGCAAGGTGTTGGTGTTCGCGGCGCCCACGAGCGCGGCCGCGAGCAGCACGCAGATGACGACAACCACCTTGGTCGGCCGCGCCATCTTGGGCTGCTCGTCGCCCTCATTGCGCGCGAAGTAGCCGGTGAGCACGGGGTTCATGATCAGCGCGACGAAGAGCGAGCTGCTCAGGGTCACGATGAGCGTGAAGGGCATGTAGCCCATGAACTCGCCGATCATGCCCGGCCAGAACATCATCGGCACGAAGACGGCGACCGTGGTGGCGGTCGACGCGATGACCGCGCCGCCCACCTCGCGGGCCCCCAACCTTGCGGCCTCGAAGGGTTTATACCCCTCCTCCACGAACCTGTAGATGTTCTCAACCAGCACGATCGCGTTGTCGACGAGCATGCCCAACGCGATGATCAGGCTGAACAAGATGATGAAGTTGAGGGTCTGTCCCATCACCTGGAAGACGATGAAGCTGACCAGCATCGAGAGCGGGATCGCCACGCCGACCAGCAGCGATGTGCGGGCCCCCAGGAAGAAGAAGAGCACCGCGACCACGAACACCAGGCCGCTGAGGATGTTGTTCTCGAGGTCCTTGACCAGGTCTTCGACCTGCTCGCTTTGGTCGCCGGTGATGAGCACCTGGGTGTTGCTGGGCAAGTCGAACTTCGCGATCGCCTCGCGCACGGCGGCCGCGGCCTCGAGGATGTTCTCGCCCGAGCGCTTCTTCACGCTGAGCGTGATGACCTTGCCGTAGTCGGTCTGGTCGACCCGCTCGAGCACACCGTCGGCGCCCTTACGCTGTAAGAGGCGCAGCCGTGAGTGGCTCTTTCGGGTCTTGAACCCGAAGCTGACGTCGGCCACGTCGCGGATGCGGATCGCCCGGCCGCCGACCGCTTTGATGCCCAAATCTGGGATCTCGGCGGGGTCTTTGATCTGTCCGTCGACGCGCACCAGATAGTTGAGGTGGTCGACGTCGATCGACCCGCCCGGGATGTTGACGTTCTCGCGACGCACCGCGTCGATCAGGTCTTTGAAGCCCAGGTTGTAGCCCTGCAAGTCCGACAGGCGGACGTCGACCTTGACCTCGCGCTCAATGCCGCCCACCAGGATGACCTCGAGCACGCTGGGGATCGCTTCGAGGTCGTCTTGCAGGTCTTCGGCGACCTCCTTGAGCCGGGTGAGCGGATAGGGCGCGGCGAGGTTGACGTTCATGATCGGGAAATCGCTGAAGTCGATCTCGTTGATCATTGGCTCTTCGACGTCGTTCGGCAGCTTGGGTTTAGCCAGGTCGACCTTGTCGCGGACCCGCTGGTTTGCCTCCTCCATCTTCACCTTGGGGCCGAACTCGACGATGATCGTCGAGACCCCTTCGGTGGACGTGCTGCGGATCTCCTCGATGCCGGTGATGCCCTGCACCTCTTGCTCGATCACCTGGGTGATCAGGCTCTCGACGTCATCGGGGCTCGCGCCCGGATAGATCGTCGTCACCACGATGTTGGGGATCGAGATCGACGGGTTGGACTCCTTGGGCAGCGTGACGTAGGCCACCGAGCCAGCGACGGTCGCCACCACGATGAGCACGATCACGCTGATGCGCAGCTTGATGGCCAGATCCGACAGGCTCATCATCGGTTGATCCCGACGGTGTCGAGTTGAACGGTGCTCACCGCGCCCTTGGGCAGCGCGAAGGCCGCCAGGCTCGAATTGAGGCGCGCGCGGGCTTCATCGCCCTGAATGCCGCCGTCGAACTCGACGCTGACGACCGCCAGGCCCGCCTTGGTGGTGCTGCGCAGTTGCTTGACGCCGGGCACGGTGCGCAGATGCGCTTCGAGCGGGGTGGTGATGACCATCGCGACCTTGCCGGCATCTGCCCCGTCCATGCGCGTCGTCACGTCGACGCGCGCCACGGCGACATCGGCGTCGCCGATCGCGGCAGCGGACTTCTGCTCGACGCGGACTCGATCACCGGTCGTCAAGCTCGCTTGACCACGCACCACGACCTTCGCGCCGGGCGTGATCCCGCTGGCCACGACGACCTCCCCACCGCTGCTGGCCCCCAGCTTCACCGGCACGCGCCTGGCGCTCAGCCCAGCCACGGCTTCGCCCTGCCCTTCGCGCTGCTCGACGATGAAGAGGCTGTCGCCATTGATGTCGCGCAGCACGGCGGTCTGCGGAACGACCAGCGCGTCCTTGGTGCCCGCGCGGCTCAACTGCACCCGCACGCTCATCTCTGGCTTGAGCGTGCCGTCGGCGTTGGACAGGTCGATCTCGACCGGGAACGTGCGAGACGCCGGGTCGATGGTCTGGCCCACGAAGCTGATCGTGCCCTCGCGCGCGCCGAGCCCGTAGGTGCTGAAGTCCATCTTGGCGTTCTGCCCGACGGCGATGTCGCGGGCGTACCGCTCGGGCACGCCGGCCTTGACGCGCAAGCTGTCGGTGTTGACCAGCCGCACCACCGGCATGCCGGGGGCGAGCTGCCTGCCGCGTTCGGTCAAGCGCGTCTCGACGACGCCGGCGAAGGGCGCCCGCACCTCGGTGTATTGCACCTGGGTGCGGGCCGACTGCGCAGCGGCGCGGGCCTGGGCGAGCTGGGCGCGGGCCTGATCGACCTGGCCCTGCATGCGGCGATACTCCAGCCCGCTGATGATGCCCTTCTCGTACAGCGGCTTTTGACGCGCGATCGTGTCGCGGGCCAACGACAGGCCTGCCTGCGCGAGGCGGATCGATGCCCGGGCCTGCGCCGCGCCCGCTTGAGACAGGGCCGGATCGACCTTGGCGATGATGGCGTTCGCCTCGACCCGCGTGCCCCGTGACACAACGCTGAGCACCGCGCCTGCCCCGCGCGCCGCGACGACGACGTCGTCGATGGCGCTCAAGTTGCCGGTCACCTCGAACGCCTCGGCGAAGGGCGCGGCGTTGACGGTCAGCAGCTCCACCGGGCGCACCTTGGGCGCCTTGGCATCGGCCTTCGCGGTCGAGCCCGGCGCGCCTTTGAGATCGGCGCCGGGTTTGCCGCCGGCCGGGGCACAACCCGCTGTCAGCAGTGCAGCGCTGACCACAAGCGATCCCAACATCGTATGGGTGAGCGTCTTCATTTCAGGTCTCCGGGGCGAGTGCCCATCACGACGTCGAGTCGGATGTGGGCGCCTTGGTAATCGTGGACGGCTTGCAGATGATTAAAGCGGCTCTCATCGAGCAGCTCGCTGGCCTCGCGCAGCTCGGCGCGGGTCGAGACGCCCTCTTTGACGCGGGCCTGCGCGTGCTCGTAGTTGAGCTCGGCGCGGACGATGTTCTTTTGTTGCGTCGCGAGGCGTTGCGCAGCCGTGTCGAGGGTGCGCAGCGCGGCGAGCACCTCCATGCGGACGATGTCTCGCAGCTGCGCGTCTTGAGCGTTGAGTCGGCGAGCAAAGATCTCGGCTTGCTCCACCCGAGCGTCGCGGGCGAAGCCATCGAAGGCGGTCCAGCGCAGCCGAAGCCCGGCCGCGACGTTGGCGTTCCAGTAGCTGGAGTCGAAGATGCCGTTCTCGCTCGTGTTAAAGCTGAACGGATCCATCGGATCGGCGCTGACCACCGTGCGGTCATCGGGCACCTGGCCCAAATAGGCCGCGTCGACGAACGCCTCGACGACCGGCAGGAACGCCGCCTGAGCGACCTCGACCTGGGCTCGGGCTGTGCGCATGCCGCGGCGCAGCTGGGCCAGATCCGGGCGATTGGCGAGCGCCCTTTGATAGGCGTCTCCCACGCTCGGCGGCGCGATCGACGTCGGGGCGATCAGGGCATCGGTCAGCCGCAGCACGCGATCCGGTGACAGGCCGATGACCAGCGCCAGCTGCTCACGGGCCTGACGCGCGCCGTCAACGACGAGCGCGCGCTGCGTCTCGAGGTTGGCCAGCTGCACTTCGGCTGTCAGCTGCGCGAACTTGGGGAGCGTCTCGCGCTCGACCCGCGCCGTGGTCTCCTCGAGGGTCGACCTGACGCGCTCGATGCTCTTGTCGAACACTTTGACGCGCGCGTTGGCCAGCAGCACCCCCAAGTAGGCTTGGCTGACCTGCTCGACGACCCGCAGCGCCTCAACCTCGAGCGCCGACGCGGTCTGCTCGACGAGCGCCTCGGCCGCCCGCGTCGCCGCGAACGCCGCGCCGTTGTAGATCACCTGCGTGACGTTGGCGCCGACCACGAACTGGTTCTCGACCAGGAATGGGTTATCGGCGTCGACGATGCCCGCCGCGTCCCGCCCCGCCTGGTACCGGTCGAGGTACTCCTGCAGCGTGAGCGGGTTGGTCATGGGATCAGGATCGGTGCGCGCCTGCTCGTTGAACTGCAACCAGCCCACGCTGAACAGCCCGCCCAGCAGCCCGCTGGCACCCGAGCCCGCGAAGGGGTTGGGCGTGTACAGGTTGCGCGTATAGCTGGCCGACAGGTTGACCCGGGGCCACAGCGCCGCCTTCGCCTCGTCGACCCGTGCGTTGGTCTCTTCGGTCTGCAGCGCCTGCTGCTTGAGCACATGGCTGCGGGTCAGCGCGAGCTGCCGCGCCTCGTCGAGCGAGAGCGTCAATGGCCTGACCGCCGCGGCTGATTGAGCGGCGGCTGATTGAGCGGCGGCCGGTTGGGCGACGGCCGGTTGGGCGACGGCCGGTTGGGCGACGGCCGGTTGGGCGACGGCCCGGTCGGCAGCGGCGTCCGGCGGTGGCGCCGCGGCGGGCGGCGCCGCCAGCGCTGCGATGATCAGCAATCCGGTCATGGGGCGATCCCTTGAAAGAAGATGTCGAGAATCTCCTGGTTTTTTGAGCCGATAATCGGCGGGCTGCAGCCGGTGTCTGGTTGCCCATCCTTGGGCGCCCAGCGCATCATCCAGTGCAGCTCGTACCCCTGAAACAGGCCGAAGAGCACCCAGGCCAGGGTCTCGGGCGGGTAGCGCGCTTCGTCGGCCTGTACGTGCTCCGCGAACCAACGGGTCAATCGCGTCAGGAAAGTCGCCTGCGCGTTGGGCAAGGGGCCGTCGTCATCGCTGAGGCCGTCCGTGTGCAGCTTGAACATGGTGATGACGGCGGGCATGCGCGCATCGACCATTCGGCTGATCGACCGCAGCAAGAAGGTCATGCGCGTGCGCAGGTCGAGGCCGGGGAGCACCGGCTCGTCGAAGACCGCGAGCATCGCCGCGAGGGTCGACTCCATGAGCGAGTCGAGGATGTCGCGCTTCTTCTTGAAGTAGCTGTAGATCGTGGGCGCGGAGTACTCGGCCTCGCGGGCGATGTCGTTCATGGTCGCGCCACGGTATCCCGACCCTGCAAACACCCGCGCCGCAGCATCGAGGATGTCCTGTCGGCTGCGCTCAGCCTGTCGATCACGACGATTCTTGGACATACGCCTCCGGGCGTCGCTGCCGGTGCGACGCTGCGTAGGCTTCTATATCAAACTTTAATGACGAGTAAAGCCCACTGCGGTGAAGCTATGTGTCGGACGGCTGGCGCGCCGACGGCGCGGTGCTCATCTGGCCCGAACCGGGCCACACGGGATCGGGTCGATAAGGCAGCGCCGCGGCCAACGCCTTGAGGAATCGATGTCGCGGCCACTCCACCGCGCCAAACGTCGACAGGTGATCGGTGTGCACTTGGCAATCAACGAGGGAGTAGCCGGCCTCGCCGAGCGCGCGCACGAGGGTGACGAAGACGACCTTCGAGGCGTTTGGCGCCAGCGCGAACATGCTCTCGCCGAAGAAAGTGCCGCCCATCGTCACCCCGTACAGGCCGCCAACAAGCCGATCACCGTCCCAGGCCTCGGCGCTGTGAGCGTGCCCCGCTGCGTGCAGGCGCTCATAGGCGGCGCGCATGTCGGGGTTGAGCCAGGTGCCGTCTTGGTCGGGTCGCGGCACGGCTGCGCAATGCTGCAACACCTCTGAGAACGCAGTGTTGTACCGCAGCGTGTATGGCGCCCGGCGCAGGGTCTTCTTCAGCGATCGGGCGACATGCAGCTGATCGGGCGGCAGCACCATGCGCCACGCCGGCGAGTGCCACAGGATCGGGCTGTAGTCCTCGTCATACCAGGGGAAGATGCCCTGCCGGTACGCCTGCACCAGGCGCGGCACGCTCAAATCGCCGCCCACGGCCAGGATGCCGGTGGCGTCATCGGCGAGGTCGGGGCGTGGGAAGACGAGCTGGTCATTGAGCATGTAAATCGGCATCAGGGCAGCAGCGCGCGGACGGCCACCGAGAAGGCGGCGGTCGTCAGGAGCACGTGCGCCGCGCCGTCGATACGCCACCGCTCGACCCGCACGGTCCCGCCTTGAGCGTCCGCATCACACGCAGGCCAACGACGGATCGCGGTCGGCGCGTTTGGGGGCGTCAGGGTGTAGCCCACGACCGGCTCGGGCAAATCCTCTGCGTCGCCACATCCTGCGGACGCTGCCCACGCCGCGGACGCCGCCTCGACGCCCGGCGCATCACCGCGCCCATCGTAGAGCACGGCGTCGTCTTCGGTGCCATGGGCCCACACACCGGTGATACGGCGCGCGGGTGTACAGCGCTCGGGCTCGATGTTGACGCCCGACAAGTTCACGAAGGCCTGCAGCCGGTCGGGCACCTGACACGCCAAATGCTGCGCCATCGCCCCACCATTAGAGTGCCCGATCACGAGCACCCGCTCGACGTCGCCGTCGTGACGCGCGGCGACCTGATCGATCACGCTGAGTATGTGGGGCACGTCGTCGCCCGGGCCCGCAGCCACGCGCCCGTAGTCGTCCCAATGCAGGGCCCCGTTTTCGTCGGGCAGACCCCGCGGATACACCACGATCCAGCCGTCTTCAGTGGCCGTGCGCCCGAATGGAAACTGCCCGACCGTCAACTCCGGGTTGGAGCGGAAGCCATGCAGTACGACTGCGATGGGCCAGCCGTCTGCCGGTGCGATGCCCTCGGGCACGAAGACCGGCGCGGTGCGATCGGGGGCGCCAATGGGCGGCAGCGCCGCGTCTGGGCCGAGGGCGTCCGGGGCGAGGGCGTCCGGGAGGACGGCATCAGCCAGGGGCGCGGCGTCCGGCATGGGCGCGGCGTCGGCCGTCGCGGCGTCGCGCGTCATCGCGTCGACCATCGCGGCGTCGGCGATCTGCGCGGCCGCAAGATCGACCTCTGCCGAGTCATCGTCATCGCAGGCGATGAACGTCCAGGCCACGCAGAATAGGAGCAGGTGTCGCATGGGCGCACCATACGCCGTGCGCTACGGATATCCCAGGTATGGCAGCGGGTCGTCTGATCGGGCGCCGTCATCGCAGGCGCCCCGGACGGCTACTTGGCAGCCCCCCGGCCCTGCGCGCGCTCTGGGCGACCTGCATCGCTGAGGGCGATGAGTTGGGTTGCGACAGCGCGCAATGACCGGGTCACGTGGTGACTTGCGCACGCGTAGACTTCGAGCAGCCGCCTGGAGTCCACCCCGTGTCCAAGCTCGAGCTGCTGCTCAAGCGCTTCGACGACCGCGCCGTCGTCGGGACCCTGGACGGCAGCCGGGGCCGCCCTCGAAGAGGCCATCGGCGGCGTCCTCTCAGGCGCGCTGAGCGTGCGGCGCGCGGCGCGGCAATGCGACGTCGAGCGCGATGAATTCGAAGCGAAGCTTGAGGCCTATCGCGCTGCCGGGCGGGCCGCGATAGGCTCCTGAGGCTCGCCTTCGAGCGCTCGCCCAGGAGAAAATCATGCGCAGAGCCTTCCTCGTCCCGCTGCTCATTGGCGGCCTTTGTTCATCGCCCGCGTTGGCCGACGCGCCGCCCGGATCAAGCGCGTCCGCAGCGAGCGCGATCCCGGCGGCGGCGCGCGCGTTGTACTTCGAACGGGCGCTGACGCCCGCCGATCTCGATGGGCGGACGCTGCGCGAGCTGTCGATCATGCGCAACACGATCTTCGCCCGCGCCGGTAACCCGTTCCGCAAGGACTGGCTCAACGCCTATTTTGGCGCCCAGCCCTGGTACACGCCGGCAAAGGACTGGGATCCCAAGAAGATCACCGCGCTCGACTGGGCCAACGCCAAGGCGATCACCACCTTCGAGTCGGGGCTGTCCAAAGCCGACCTGCGGCAGCGGGTGACCGCGGTTCAAGGCCGATTGACGGCCGGCAAGGCGACCCCCGCCGACCAGGTCGAGGTGCGGTTGTTGTCGAAGCGTCTGGGAAAGTGGCAGTCGACCGAGGCGCCCCCGGCCAATCGCTCGCCGCTCGAGGATCCCACGCTCCTCGCCACCCAGCTGACCAAGTCGCAGCTCGACAACATGTCGCGTCGCGATCTGCGGCTGCTGCGCAACACGATCTATGCGCGGCACGGCTATCAGTTCAAGAGCGAGCTGCTGCAGATGCACTTCGACGATTTGGTCTGGTACAAGATCGACCCGAAGTTCACCTCGGCGCGGTTGTCGAAGATCGACTGGCGCAACACCAAGCTGATCAAGAGCGTCGAGAACAGCCTGGGCGGCCCCATGACCAACCACGAGCACATGGCGCACGACGGGTGGTTTAGCGGCGCTTGATGACGTCAACGCCCCCCGGCGGGGGGTCTACACTCGGACGCAGCGACCAGCATTCTTGCTGAGGGCGCTTCGCTCGGTTGACTCATCAGGCATCTAGACCCGCGCACCTGCTATCATGCGGCCGTGCGACACCATCTTCCCCGCATCGCTCCACTCATCCTCGCAGCGCTCGGCTGCGCCCCCACGACCAGCGCTCAAGATCCCTTCGCGGGCCTGCCAGACGCCAGCATCGACGCGGCGCTGCAGGACGCGCGATCGCCTGCGCCGCTGCGCGACCTGGGCTCGACCGATGCAGGCACACACGATGCCGCGCTGATCGACGCCGCCGCCCTCCCCGACGCGCAAACGGCGGACATGCGCTGGACCGACGCTGCGACCCAAGACGCCGGCCTCGAGCCGCGACCCCTGTGCGCGACGACCGGCCCAACCCCGCTGCGGCGACTCACGCCCGTGCAGTACCGCAAGACCGCCCTGGCGCTCGGCCTGCCCGCGATCCAGCTCAATTTGAGCGCCCCGGTGGGGCCCGTCATCTCGCAGCTTGGCGCTGAGCGGTTCTCGATCGCGGCCGCCGCCCTCGCGGGGGTGGCCGACGTGAGCGTCGCGGGCGTGCTGCCCTGCGATCCGTTCGAGGGCGAGGCCATCTGCGGGGCCGAGTTCATCGCGACCTTCGCCGACGCCGCCTTGCGACGCGCCCCGACCGCTGCCGAGATCGAGTGGTTGAGCCGCGTATGGGACGCCGCGCCGGATGACTTTGAAGGCCGCGCGCGCCTGATCATCGAGGTCGTGCTGCAGTCTCCGCAGGTGCTGTACCGCTTCGAATCGCATGTCGCGGGCGCACTCAACCCGGCTGCACAAGCAGAGCGGCTCGCGTTTGCGCTCACTGACGCGCCACCCGATGCGCGCTTGCGGGCGGCCGATCTGACCGATCCCGCGACGCGAGCGGCCGAAGCGCGCCGACTCGCCACCAGCGCCGCCGGGCGCGACACCCTGCGACGCTTCATCCTGCGGTGGGCCGACGTCGACCACATCGGCGAGAAGGTTGAGGCGTTCCCCAACGCCGCAGCCCTCGCCGAGTCGGCCGCCTTCGTCGACAGACTCATCAGTCAAGACGGCACGTTCGCCGACTTGATGACCGACCGCGGCGCCGACCTGGCCCCCGAAGTCGCCGCGCTCTATGGCCAGCCAGCTGGCCGCGTCGACCTGCCCGAGGACGAACGCGCCGGGCTGCTCACGCGCTTGGCCTTCCTCGCCGCCCACGCCGGGCCCGTCGAGAAGTCGCCGATCCAGCGCGGCGTCTTCGTGCGGGCTCAGCTGCTCTGCGGGCCGCTGCCGCCGCCCCCACCGACGGTCGACAACACCCCCATCCAACGCGGCGGCCGCGCCGACGACGGCCGCGCTCGCAGCATCCGCCAGTTCACCGCGATCCGCACCGCCGGGCGCGATTGCGCGGGCTGTCACGACCTGATCAACCCGGCGGGCTTCGTCTTCGGCCAGTACGACGCCCGCGGACGCTTCGGGCGCGAAGAGTCGGGCGTCGATCGGTTCGGCGACGCCTACGTGGTGCCCGTCGACGCCCAGGCCGAGCTTGTCGGCGCCGACTTCGACCCGTCGATCGCCGACGCGGTCGCGCTCTCCGAGGCCGTCGCCGGCAGCGACCACGTGCATGATTGCTTCGTCGAACATTGGCTGCGCGCCGTGCTCGCCCGCGATCTCACCCGCGCAGACGACTGCGATCTTCAAGCGTTGCAAGACACGTTCACGGCCAGCGGCGGGCGCCTGTCGACGCTGATGACCGCCACCGCGCAGCTCGCCGCGATGCGCCTCAAGCAGGTCGAGGAGGAGTGATGGACCGCCGCCGCTTCATGCAGGTCTTCGGGCTGGCGCTGCCGGCCCTCGCCTCGCTGCGTCCGGCGCGCGCCCAGCGGGGACCGGGCCAGGCCACCCCGCGCTTCGTCGTCTTCTTCGAGACGGGCGGCACCATCAACAACCGCAGCACCGAGGCCCAGTTTGGGCGACTGCACCCCTGGAACGACTGGATCCCCACCAGCGCACCCGGCGCGCCGTTGACGCTGGGCCCATTGCACGGCGCCCTCAACGCCCATCGCGACAAGTTGCTGTTCGTGTCGGGCATCGACAACAAGGCCGAACCGCTCGAACACACCCGCGCCGATCTGTCGACGCTCACCGCCCGCCGCATCGAGGTGGTCGGCAAAGACAGCCACGCCACCGGCGCGTCCATCGATCAGGTGCTCGCCGAGCGTTTGAGCGCCGCCCGGCCGGTGCCCTTGCGCTCCGTCGACTTCGTCGCGCCGGGCCACCACTACGGCGAGCCCAGCCATCGCGCCGCCCGCCAACCGATCAGCCGCGAGGCCGATCCGCGGGTCGCCTTCAACCGGCTGTTCGCGCAGCTGCATCCCGAGCTCGATCCCGCCGCGCTCGCGAGGCTCCGGATCCACCAGCGCAGCGTGCTCGACGGCGCCCTTGGCGGCTTCCGCGCCCTCAACGCCCAGCTCAGCGCGGCCGATCGCGTCGCCCTCGAGGCCCACCAAGACCGCATCCGCGCCGTCGAGACCCGGCTCGACCTGCTCGACGCCATCGAGCTGGGACCGCAATGCGCGCGGCCCAACATCGCCGCCGCGTCTCACTTGCCCAGCGTCGCGGACTGGCCCAACGAAGCCCGGCAGATCGTCGCCCCGCTGCTGGTCGATTTGATGGTGCACGCGCTCACCTGCGGGCTGACTCATGTGGCGACGATGCACTACCCCGACACCATCGAGCCCTTCCTGCCCCTGCCCTTCGAAGCGCTCTCCCCCCAGACCGACGGCCACGCGCTGGGCCACACCGCGCTGTCGTTGGGTGATCCCCAAGGCGACTTCGCCCAGGCCTGGCGCAGTGAGATGCAGGCCAACCGCCAGTTCAAGATCGGCCTGGTCGCCCGCATGATCGACCAGCTGGCCGACCTCGCTGATGCGCACGGCCCCATGCTCGACAACACCTTGATTTTGCATGTGAGCGAGTTCAGCAACGCGGCGGTGCATGACACCCGGGATCTGCCGGTGATGCTCGCGGGCAACGTCGGCGGACGCCTGAGAACGGGTCGCCATGCGATGCTCAGTGAAGGCGGCCGCGGCAACACACTCGACACACACACCAACTATCAGAGTCAGACATCAATCCACAACCTGCACACGCTGATATTGCAGACATTCGGCTACGAAGATGAACACTTCGGCGACGACACACATGTATTCCGCGGACCGATCAACCTAAACTAGAAACAAAGCAGGCACGCAGGCCCGATCGTAACAATTCGAAAACAAGGCGGCGGGGCGACGCCGTCCCGACGCCGCCGCCTTAGTCTTCGCGCAGCAGCTCAGACAGCTTCTGCGCGGTCTTCGGATCGGCCAGCAGGGCCCGACACCGCGCCCGCAATGCCCCTTCATCGGGCAGGTCCTCACCCGTCAGCGCCTCAACATGCCGCGCAACCCGCACCAGGTCCGACAGCGGCAAAGGCACCCCATCCACCCGCGGCTTTCGGTTGCTCCAAGCCGCCGGCTTCGGCGCGCGCTGGCGATCGGTCAACAGCCCCCGCCATCGCGCCGCCGCCCGAGGGCGCACCCGCAGCGGCCGACCATCCCGCGTACTCGCCGCGTCGACGGGCATCCATCGCGGGCCAATATCGGTGCCCAGCAAGGCCACCGCCCATAGATGATCGGGCTCATCGACCTGCCCACCCTCGAAGACCCAGCCCGTCGCGACCGCCGCCGGCACCCCGGATCGTCGCAGCAACTCGACCACCAGCACGTTGAGCTCGTAACACACGCCCGCGCCCAGGTGCCGCCCGTCCCGCGCCGCGTGCAGCGCCGCCAGTTGGGCGTTGGCGCGTCCGCGACTGACCCGGCGCAGCCAGCCCGCCAGGCGCGGATCCTCGAAGCGGGTCGGGTCGTACCGATAGTTTGTCCGCACGAAGTCGCGCACCGCGAGCACCCGATCCAGCGGCCCCAGACCGGCGATCCGATCGACCAGCGCGTGGCACTCGGCCGGCAGCTCGGTGTCGGGCACGGTGGCGCGCGTCAACGCGGGCGGCGCGAGCGCGTCGGTCGCCTGGGCAAAGTCGGGCGGCTCACACAGCGCCACCTCGTAGCGCACCGTCGTCTCAACCCTCGTGCTCAGCATCGGCAAGTCGCCAGCAGCGCGCACCACGACCGCCTTGGGATCGCTGTCGACCGCGATCAGGCGCGCATAGAGCGGCATGGGCAACACCGACTCACCGGGCGGCAGTTTGCCCGCGAAGGCGACGCGGTGCGGCCCCTGGGGTGCGCCGCGCCAGGCCGGATCGACGCTGTCGGCCGTCCAGTGTTGGGTGCGCGGATCGAAGCGATCGGCGATCAGCTGGGGGCCATACATGAAGGGCGTCGGCAGCCGGCGTGGCGTCACCGCGAAGCCATACACGGCCGGCTGCGCGCGATCCTCGAGCCAGTCCCGCCCGTCCTCGAGCTGCGGACCGACGGAGCCCCGCGGGCGGAAGAACTCGGCATGATCGCGTCGACCGGGCGGTGTCGCCGGTGCCGATGCGCGCGATCCAGGCGCCGGAGCGCGGGGCGCAGGCGGACGGGGCGCGCCATGCTGGGTGGGCTGCGGGGCGCGATCCTCGGGAGGTGGTGGCGGTGGCGGCGCGGTCAGCGCCTGATCCTGGGCGTCGCGCGCCTGCTCATCGCGGTGCTGCTGCTCGGTGGCCGGCTTGGTCAACCACCGCTTGAAGCGCCCAAAGAGGGTCGCCCGGCGCTCAGCCTCGGTGGGCCCACTCTCAAGCAGCGCGCGCTGCGGCTCTGCGGCCGTTGGCGTGCCCGGCTCAGCGCGCGGCTCGCCCTGCATCGTGTGCGGCGGGTTCGACATTTGGGTCGTCGACGTCTGCAGCCGCGCGTCGAGGCGGGCTTCGAGCAGCAGGCCCATCGGCTCGACGGTCCCGCACGACAGCAGGTCGGCGATGAGGCGCACCACCTCGGGCTCGGGGGCCCCGGTCAGCAGACGATCGCGACACAGCGCGTCGGCCACGGTGGGCCCATCGGCCCCCGACATCACCACCAGCGACTCGCCCGAGACCGCGACCGCCACGGGCCACTTGACCGCATGACCCAGCACCCGGCCCTGTCGCCACAGCGCCCTCGCGGTGACCGCCTTGCGCGGGCACGGCCCTGGCGGTGTGCGCCATTCACCCGGATGACGGCGCAACATCGGCAAGAGCGACCACAACGCCTCGAGGGCATCGAGCCAGCGACTGACCACGGGCGCCGTGTTTTGCACGCGCACCGAATCGGCGTCGGGCTGCCAGAGCGCGCCGATCGCGGGCACACCATGCGCCTGCAACCACGCCGAGAGTTGGACCACGTCGGCCTCACCAATACGCGGCACCCGCACCCGCACGCCCGCAGCGCGCGCCGCGCTCATCAAGCCCGGCGGCTCGGGCCACATCAGCGTCGGCTCGGTCGTCCAGGCCAGCTCCGGCCCGTCCGCCCCGACGGCGATGACGACCCCGCGCGTGGGCGCCGCCTCTTCGGCCAGCAAGCGGGCCCAGGCCCGGGGCACCACATCGAGCAGCTCGGGCTCGGCCGTGAGCAGCGACTGGCCCTGGGCGATGAAGGCCGTGCTGATCTCTTCGAGCAGCGCCAGGTAATGGCCAACCGCGGGGCCCACGGGGATGCGCAACGCGTTGGTCAACCGCGGCAACGTGCGCCCCGCGCTCCAGCCCCCGCGCCGGCGACCGAACTCACCGGGCGGCAGGTCGCGAATCAGCGTCTCGGGCGGATGTCGGCGGTCATCGTCGGTCAAGAACACCGGCCGGCCGGTCAGCGCAGCGCGGACCTCGCGGGCCTTGAGGCGCCCGGCATCGAGCTGATCGTCGAGCCAACGCAGCACCACCTCGTCGAGGCAGGCGCCGGGCAGCACCCGGGCCAGCACGTCGTCGAGGTGCGCATCGGCCGCGTCGCGAAAGCCAACGGCGCGCCACGCCGCTTCGGGCAGCGCGTGGGCGAAGGCCGGATGGGGCGCATCGGACGGGGCGTCGCCGAGCAGCGCGATGACGGCCGGCGTGGGCCAGTACAGCGTCCCGGGCCTGCGCAGCCGCGCCTGACCATCAGGCACGAACGCGCGCTCCGGCAGGTTGAGCGCTTGCACCAAAGCCGGCTCGTCGACCGCGCGCTCGGCGAGGTAGCGCGCGAAGGCCGAATAGGCGACGACGCCTTCGACCACGGCGCGCGGCTCGTGCAGCAGACCGTCGATGACCTCGAAGGTCAGATCGGCCGGCGCCCCCGCCGCTTGCAGCATGGCCCGCACGCGATCGGTGTAGCTGGGATGCACCACGAGGGGTGGATCCCGCAGGAACCCCTCTAGTCGATGGCCATGCTCAGGGTCGGCCAGCACCAGCACGCCCTTGGGCCGCACGAAGGCGCCCGAGCGCGCCTGCACCTTGAGCCGCTTGCGCAGCTTGTACCGCGCCGCGATCTCGGCGTTGTTCTGCACCCGACCCGGCTCAATGCGCAGCGCCCGCGCGAGAAATTCGAGCAGGCGCGCCATGTGAAAGCCGTCGTCGCGCTCGGCGCTGGCGTGCAGACCGTCGACGACATGATCGACGATGACCCGCACGCGCTTGCGGTCGAGATCGAACACGCTGCGCAGCCAGGTGCGCAGCGCCTCGGGCACCTCGTCGGTCGGGTTCCAGCTCAGGTCCAGATCGGGCAGCGTGGGGTCGAAGAGCAGGCTGGTGGGCGGGCGCAGCATGCCCTCGGCCGTCGGCAGGACCGCGGCTCGACCCAGCGCCGCGCGGGCGTTGATGTCGCCCGAGATGACGTCCATGCGCGCCAACAAGGCCCGATACAGGGCGGCGCGGGCCGCGGGATCCACCAGCGTCGGGTGCGCCTCGATGACCACCGGCTCGGGGGCGTGGGTCGCGAGCGCTTCAAGCCAGGCCCGCACGGGCATCACCGGCGCAAGCTCGACCGCGATCGCGCGGGCGCCCGTCGCCCAGGTCGGCTCGGCGAGGCGGTCGACGAAGGGCGTGCGCGCGACCGTCGTGATCTCGTCGAAGGACGCCTCGAAGCGGGCACCGATGCTGAGCCGCCCCAACGCGTCGACGACCAGCGGCAAGCGCATCAGGCCTTGCAGCGGCAGGTCGATCGCGAGTCGATGCAGCACCCGCAGCACGTCGCCCACCGTCGACAGCCAGCCCACCTGCGCGTCAAGCGGCTCACCGACCAGGGCCGCCTGCGTCAGCGCGTCGACCATCAACGTGCTGACCGAGCGAAACCCAATCTGCGCGCCCATCGCGTCGGCGTCGATGGCCCCGGCCGCATCGAGCAGCGCCTCGGGCGGCGGCGTGATGACCCGCGCCACGATGGGATCGTCCAAGTCGGCGGGGCGCAGCAGATCTTTCGCTGCCGCATAGGCCCCGGCGCGGGTCGGCCAGATCGGCAGGCTGCTCAGATCGAGGCCGGGCGGCAGATCGTGGCGCATGCGCACCACCGCGGCACGGATGGCGTCGACCGCCGCGGTCATGGGCGCGCCGTCGGCCATGGCGCGGATGACGTCTTCGAAGCCAGCCGTTCGCAGGCTGAGCGCCTCGAGCAGCGGACGCAGCGTCTCTTCGGTGGCGGGGTCGAGCCGCAGCCGCCCCGTCCAATCGAGCGCATCGACCAGGCTGTCGGGCACCCGGTGCGCGCCGCCCGCGTCGGGCGCATCCCAGCTGCCCAACGCCGCGCGGCCGCCATCGGCGAGGGCGTAGATGGGCAAGGCGAGCGCGGGCGTCAATCGCGAGGGCGGCAGCCGCGAGCCGGCCCAGGCGAGGGCCACCATCAGCGCGTCGCTCGGCAACGCGCAGGCCTCGGCACGGGTCGCCTCGACGAGATCGCGCAGCATGTGCTCGGCATCGGGCGCGATGACGGTCAACGTGAGCCGCGCGGCGCAGATGGCGGCGTCGGGTGCGATCCGTGGGTGCGTTCGCCAGCCTCTGTAGACCGCGGCGATTACCGGGCTGCTGGCCAGCGTGCGCAGCTGCGCGAGCACCTGGCGGCTGCCGTCTTCTGCGGCCCAAATCGGGGCGGCTGCGAGGGCGGTGCGCAGGCCCGGCGCCAAAATTCTCGCCTGCTGCGCCAAGAACCGCAGCGCGCCATCGACATCGGTGATGCGCAGCGTCGGCGAGCGCGTGATCAAAGCCCGCGCGAGCATGGCCGGCGTCACGCTCTGCACGTCCAGCCGCGCCACATGGTCGGCGCGGGCCAAGTCGGCGCGCAGCCAGGGCACCTCGGTGGCGATCTCGCGCAGATCATCATGGGTGGGCACCCGCGCCGCGTCTTCGCCCGTCAACCGGCGACGCACGTCGGCTGCGTCGGGCCAAATCAGCGCGTGGGCCAGCGCCGCGTTCGCCTGTGGGCTCCGCGTCTGCGTCGTCTCGGCCAGCGCGGTATGCAACGCGGTCAGGTGCCGGTCATCGATGACTATCACGCCAACTTCAACGGCCTCGAGGCAGGCCAGCAGATCGAGGCAGCGCACGCCCAAACGCCCCAGGATGCTGGGGTGGCGCGCCGCGATGCCCGCATCGATGAGCGCCGGCCGATGCCGCAGCGTCGTCACCCAGCGCCCGATCGCGTCATCAGGCACGCGCCAAACCGTCGCCGCGGGCCGCAACTCGCCGCGCTCATCGGGGCAGAGCGGCGCGTCAACCAGCATCTGCAGCTGCGCATCGCTGCGGCCACTCAACCAGCGCAACACCCGCGCGACCCCGGCATCGGCGCAGATCGACTCGGCGTCTGTCGACAAATCGGCCAACACATCAGCGATCGTCAGCCGCGGCAACTGCGCCGTAAAGACGGCCAACTGCGGATCGTCGTCGAACGCCGCCGCGAGGGTTGGTCGGCTGGGCGACGCCAGCACCCGCAGCTCGCCAGATGCGCGCTGGAGCGTGCGATGCACCTGCTCATGATCGTCGGGCCAGACGGGCAGGCCGTCGAGGTTGGCGTCGTGCCGGGCAGCAAACCGCAACACCGGCCGCAACGTGCGGCGCAACCACAGCGGCGGCTGGTCGCCATCGTCCAGCGCGCCCAGGGCGTCGGCCAACATCAAGCGCAGCGCGGGGCCGTCGAAGATCTGGGCGCCTTGCGCGTGGGCGTGCGCGTGCAGCCGCGGATCAGACAGCACCGCCAGGTGCGCCGTCGGATGCCCCGCGAGCGCAAACGCGACCGTCGAGTCGGTCAGCAGCTGCGCCTCACGCGGTCGCACGCGCAGATCGGCGGCCGTGCGCACCCAACGCTGATCGCCCACCCGCGCCGCGAAGGCGACCGCCAGCGCGTCCCAGCCGGGGTCCAACGCGTCGGGCAAGGGCGCCGCCTGCAGCAAGTCGGTGATGTCTCTGCCGGCCGCGAGGCGCAGCTCGACCTGCTCGGCCAAGAGCCGGCCCGCGCGAACGATCGCGGCCTGGTTCTCCGCCTGCAACGGGTCGATGCGCTCGCGATCGACGGGCAGCTCGAAGCGCGCGTGCAGCAAAAAGCGCAGGCCCGGCTGCAAGGTGGTCGGCAGGTAGCAATGCACCTGGGGCACGCCCTCGGGCAGCCCCGTCACCCGCCCACGCGCGGTGAGCGGCAACGCGATCAAGACGTCGTCTTCGGGCGCCTCGGTGGGGGTTTGATGATGCGCGGCGATCAGATAGTCGCGGCTGTCTTCGTCGACGGTCAAGCGGACGATGCCCGGCTCGGAGGTGGTCGAACGCGCGATCGTCCGGTGCACGCCCAGGGCGTCGATCGATATGCGGGTGATGCTGCGCAGCGTCAGCAACACATGCGCCGACAGCGCGTGCGCGCGCCGCGCCAGGGCCTGGGCGCCGCCGCCGGGATCGTCGGGCGATCGCAACGGCAGGACCAGCAGCGTGCCGTCGGCCTCGGCCCCCGTTGGTCGGGTGGCCAGCGGGCGCGGCAGCGAGACGTCGGCCACTTCGAACAGCCACACGTCGGAGTAGATCTGAGGCCGCTCGCAGATGGCGTAGACCGACTTGAACCCGACCCCGAACACCCCGATGTGGCTGGCGTTCTTCGTGGTCTGGCCGATCGACAAGACCCCAACCACGTCGCGGGCGTCGAAGGGCGTGCCGTCATGCCAGACGTGCACGGCGTCGACGCTGATGCGCACCCGCCAGCACGTGGCCCCGGCGTCTTCGGCGTTCTGCAGCAGCTCGACCAGGCAATGCGCCGGATCGGTGTAGACCCGGCGTGAGAGCAAGGCCTCTGCGCGGGCGAGGGACAGCGACTTTTGCTGCCGCGCCAGCCCGGTGAGCACGCGCCGGGCGAAGGCGTGACGGCGCGCGCCCCAGGCCGTCTGACATCCCGACGCCCAGGCCCCCGCGTCGAGATTGGCGAGCGCGCGACCGGGGATCGCCAGCAGATCGGCGTCGGTGAGCGGATCGAGATCGCGGTCGGCGACGGCCGCCGTGGCGCGATCTACGGCCGCCCCACGCAGCGCAGCGAAGGCGGCGGGGGCGCGCCCTTGGACCCAGCGCAACAAGAACGACGCGCGGGCCATC
>JBNMOZ010000028.1:0-20016 GCA_051276005.1 Bradymonadia bacterium
CACCCGCGACGCCGATTTGGCCGCGGGCGACTACGCGATCATCGTGGAGGATCTGGGCCGCAACAACGTTCAGATCGCCTACACCATCGCCTTGCGCAACACCCTCGCGGTGGACGCGGGCGGCGACTTCGACGGCGCGTTCGTGCGGGAAGGCAACGACGTCTTCACCATCACCTTCGATGTCGACACCACGGCGGCCTTCGAGACCGGCGACGGCGCGGGCGGCTGCCCGGGCGACACGCGGATGAACATCTTCCCGATCGTCGACGGCGCGCGGGGCGACGCGATCTTTGACGACGACGCCGGCGTGGGCCTCTGCTCGCTCGTCAACCAGGACTTCGTGGCGGGCAACTATGCGGTCGTCATCGACGGCTTCGGCGGTGGGGCCATCGACGCCTACGTGCTGTCGGTCACCTTCGCGGGTGTCTGCGGCGACGGCGAAGTCAACGTGGGCGAAGCCTGCGATGACGGCAACGTCGACAATGGCGATGGCTGCGACGCGGCCTGCCAGTTCGAGATCTTCTGCGGCAACGGCAACGTTGACGACGGCGAAGAGTGCGACGACGGCGACGCCGACGCGGGCGATGGCTGCGACGCGGCCTGCCAGCGCGAGGCGGTCTGCGGCGACGGCTTCGTCGACGATCCGGAAGCCTGCGACGACGGCAACGTGAACCCAGGCGACGGCTGTGACCCGGCCTGCCAGTTCGAGCAGGTCTGCGGCAACGGTGAGGTCGAGGGCACCGAGCAGTGCGACGACGGCAACGTGGACAACCGCGACGGCTGCGACGAAGTGTGCACCTTCGAGGTGGTCGATCTGATCGACGGCCTCGAGGTGCGTGCAGGCAACCAGGCCGCGCGCGGTGAGCGCGACGACTATCGCTTTACGGTCGATCACACCCCGAGCCGCCTGGTCGCCTTCACGGGTGATGGCCAGGGCGCCTGTGCACCGGCGCCGAACAACGACACGACCATCGCGGTCTTCCCAGTCAACCCCGATGGCACGACCGGCGAGCGCTTGCTCTTCGATGATGACGGCGGTGTGGGCGTCTGCTCTCGGCTCGACGCAGAGTTGGACGCGGGTGATTACCTCATTCGCGTGCAAGGCTTCGGCGGTGTCTCTCAGGCGTTGACGGGCTACACCCTCGATTATCGCCTCGGGGCCAACGTGAGCGCGGGCGGCGACTTCGACGGCGCGTTCGTGCAGGACGGCGACGATCTGTTCACCTTCAGCACCGACGCAGCCAGCACCGTCCTCCTCGAGACCGGTGATGGCGCGGGCGGCTGCCCCAACGACACCCGCATGGAGCTGTTTCGCATCGACGAGAACGGCGTGCGCGCCGATCGCGTCTTCAACGACGACAGCGGCGTGGGCGCCTGCTCGCTGATCAGCAGCGACCTGGCGGCCGGCACCTACGTGGTCCGAGTCGATGGCTTCGGCAACCGCGCCATCGACGCCTACATCCTCAACGTGCAGTTCATCGTCTGTGGTGACGGCGCTGTCGGTGGCGGCGAAGAGTGCGACGACGGCAACGTCGACGCGGGCGACGGCTGCGCGGCCGACTGCACCATCGAACCGGGCTGCGGCAACGGTCGGATCGAGCTCGACGAGGCCTGTGACGATGGCAACTTGGACAACGGCGATGGTTGTGATGACCAGTGCCAGTTTGAGGTGTTCTGCGGCAACGGCAACGTCGACGCTGGCGAGGCCTGCGACGACGGCAACCTGGACGCTGGCGACGGCTGCTCCGCGGACTGCCAGTTCGAGCAGGTCTGCGGCAACGGCGCCGTCGAAGGCACCGAGCAGTGCGACGACGGCAACGTAGACAATGGCGACGGCTGCGACGCGCTGTGCACCTTCGAGGTCGTGGCGCTCCCGCTCGGCCGCGAGGTGCGCGAAGGCGCGACCGTTCAGGGTCAGCGCGACGACTACACCTTCACTGTGGATCACACCCAGGCGCGCGTCGTCGTCTTCACCGGCGATGGCGCGGACGGCTGCCCGGCCGGCAACGACACCACCATCGCGATCTTCCCGGTCAATGCCGACGGCACTGCCGGTGACCGACTGTTCTTCGATGACGATGGCGGCGCGGGTCTGTGCTCGCGCTTGGACGAGCAGCTCGACGCGGGCGACTACTTGGTCCGCGTGCAGGGCTTCGGCGCGAACCCCAACGCGTTGGCTGGCTACACCTTCGAGTACCGCCAGACGGTCAACGTGGCCGCCGGCGGTGACTTTGACGGCGCCTTCGTGCAGAGCGGCAATGACCTGTACGAGTTCACGGTCGAGGCCGACACCACCGGCACCTTCCAGACCAACAACGGCGCGGGTGGCTGCCCGGGCGATACCCGGATGTTCGTCTTCTCCATCGTCGACGGGGCGCGCGGCGACCAGCGCTTCTTCGACGATGATGGCGGCGCGGGCACGTGCTCGCAGCTGACGGACGTCGCTCTGCCGGCCGGCACCTACGTCGTGCTCATCGACGGCTTCGGCGGGCGCGCCATCCCCGACTACACGCTGACCGTGACCTTCCCGATCGTCGAGCCCGTCTGCGGCGACGGCACCGTCGACGCTGGCGAAGAGTGCGACGACGGCAACCTCGACAACGGCGACGGCTGCGACGCGGAGTGCTCTAACGAGTTCTTCGTGCGCGACAGGGCGATCACCGCGCAACGCAGCCGCATGGCGGCCGGCAGCAGCGACACGTTCCAGGTCGTCCTCGACAACCCGGGGCGCATCCTGTTCTACACCAGCGACGGCGCCTTCGGCTGCCCCGCCGATACCCGCGGCCGCCTGTTCGCGGTTGACCAAGACGGCGTTCGCGTCGCTCAGGTTGGCCCTGACGTCGATGACGGCTTCAACCCGATCGCGCCTGAGTGCGCGGGTGCGTTGGTCAATGACCTGCCGGCTGGCACCTACGAGATCGAGATCGCCGAGCAGGCTGATGGCGCCATCGCGGCCTATCAGGTCAACGTGCTCGTCGCCTCGAATTCGGTCATCGAGAGCAGCACTGCTGGCACCATCCCCGTGGGCGGCACCGACGGCTACTTCTTCCAGGTCGCAGACGTCGCCACCGAGTTGGCGATCTTCACCGACACGGCGGCCGACGGCACCTGCAACCGCGACACGGTCATGCAGGTCTTCACGATCAGCGCGGCGACCGGCCAGCTCACGCCCGTCGTCGACGACGACGACGGCGGCGTGGGCGCCTGCTCGCGCGTGCAGGTGGCCTTTGAGCCCGGCAACTACGTCGTGGTCATCAACGAGTTCGGCAACAACGGCGCCATCGAGGACTACAACCTCAACGTCGAGTGCATCAGCTGCGTCAACGCAGCGCGCCCGGCGCTCGGTCAGCTCGTGATCACCGAGATCATGCAGAACCCGAGCGCAGTGCCCGACGGAGACGGCGAGTACTTCGAGGTTGAGAACGTCGGAGACACCGACGTGGATGCCTTCGGCATGATCCTCGCCGACAACGACAATGACGCACATCGAGTGACCGAGTCGGTGGTCATCGCCGCCGGTGAGTTCGCCGTGTTCGCGCGCAATGCCGATCCCGCCACGAACGGCGGCTTCGACGCCGACTACGTCTATGCTGACTTCTTCCTCGCCAACGGCAGCGACGAGGTCGTGCTGAGGAGCTGGCGGGGCAACGAGCTCGACCGGGTCGACTATGACGACGGCGCGACGTTCCCCGATCCGAACGGCGCCAGCATGCAGTTCGGCGGCGCGATCGACGACGACAACGCCAACGGCGACTTCTGGTGCGAGAGCGGCGTTGCGTTTGGCGCGGGCGACAGTGGTACGCCGGGTGAGGCCAACGAGGGCTGCGACAACGCGCAGAACTGATCCTGCCCATCGCCGTCGGCTGTCCGGCCGACGGCGCCCCCTCATCATCCCGCAACCAGCGCCGCCATCATCCAAACCCGCCTGCGAGGCCTGCATGGCGTCGCCCCAGCGCGCCACAGCCGCTGCGCCTCGCCCGCCGCCGATGCAGGCCGACATGTCGTATTACCGGGCGATTCGTCGGTGCGGGCTGGCCTGCGTGTGGGGCCTCATATGCCCCAGTCTTTCCAAAATATGCAGTTAGAGCAATGGGTTAGTGTGGGTGTTGGATTCGATTGAAAAATAGGTGGATACCTGGAACCAATGCCCCAATATTCCCGCAACGAGCCGATCTCGGTTCGAGCGCCATCGGCGGCACGACAGGTGTCGCTGACGAATGGTTTGCGAGAGACATCGGCGACGCATGTCGCCAGGGGAGACATATGAGAGTGCGACAGGGAATCTCGCGGGTACTCGGAGTGGTGGCGTTGGCCGCGCTCCTGGGTGGGTGCGATGACGGCGTCAGTGGCGAAGCCGACGGCTTCGTCGGGTGCGGAGACGGCATCGTCGGTCCTTCCGAGCAATGCGACGACGGCGACGCTGTCGACGGTGACGGTTGCTCAGCGCTCTGTCTCCTCGAGACCGCGCCGGCCTGTGGTGATGGCACCGTCGACGCTGACGAAGACTGCGATGACGGCAACACCGATGACGGTGACGGCTGCTCGTCGACCTGCACCACCGAGACCGCACCGGCGTGTGGCGACGGCACCGTCGACGACGGCGAAGAGTGCGACGACGGCAACACCGATGGCGGTGATGGCTGCGCCGCGGACTGCACAACCGAGCCCGTGCCATTCTGCGGCGACGGCACCGTCGACGACGGCGAAGAGTGCGACGACGGCAACACCGACGCCGATGATGGCTGCGACGCAGACTGCGCCCTCGAGCCATTCTGCGGCGACGGCACCGTCGACGACGGCGAAGAGTGCGACGACGGCAACCTCGACGCCGATGACGGCTGCGACGCCGACTGCGTCATCGAGCCATTCTGCGGCGACGGCACCGTCGACGATGGCGAAGCCTGCGACGACGGCAACGCCGACGCCGGTGATGGCTGCGACGCGGACTGCGCCATTGAAGCGGTCTGCGGCGACAGCAACCTCGAAGGCGACGAAGAATGCGACGACGGCGGCACCGACGCCGGTGACGGCTGCGCGGCCGACTGCACGTTTGAGCCGGCGGTCTGCGGCGACGCGATCCTGCAAAACGGCGAAGAGTGCGACGACGGCAACGTGGACGCGGCCGACGGCTGCTCCGCGGCTTGCCTCGACGAGATCGAGTGCCTCGCCATCGAGGACTGCGTGGCTGACGAGTTCTGCGCGCGCGGCTACTGCCTCGACGAGCTGCCCCCGGTGGTCTGTGGCGACAGTCTGGTCGAGGGCGACGAAGAGTGCGACGACGGCAACCTCGATAACGGCGATCTCTGCGATGACCAGTGCGTCATCCCCGACCCGATCTGCGGCAACGGCTTTGTCGAAGAGGGCGAGCAGTGCGACGACGGCAACCTCGACATCGACGACGGCTGCAACGCCGATTGCGTCATCGAGATCTGCGGCAACGGCCTGATCGAGACCGGCGAAGAATGCGACGACGGCAACCTCGACGCAGGCGACTTCTGCGACGCCGACTGCGTCATCGAGCCTGGCTGCGGCAACGGCCGCCTCGAAGACGACGAGAACTGTGATGACGGCAACGCCGACGCGGGCGACGGCTGCGACGCGCTCTGCGTCATCGAGCCGGGCTTCGTCTTCCCCCTCGCGCCGCTCGACGCGTGCGTGCAACTCGGTGGCGAGATCGACGACATGGACGCCGGCTGGGATCGGCCGGGCGAGTTCGGCAACGAGTGCGCCGCCGGCGACGGTGACAATCACTTCTATGAGGTGTTCCGCTTCACCAACGACGGCGCGCTGCCCCAGTACATCGACTTGACCGCCAACTGGGCCGGCGACGGCTTCGTGCACATCTTCAACGATCCCTTCGTGGGCGACATGCTCGACCTCGAGAACGGCTGCCTGGGCGGCGATGACGACTTTAACGGCGCAGGCGCCAGCCAAGTCGCCGACTTCTTGGTCGCCCCCGGCCAGACCATCGTGGTGGTCGCGTCGACCTTTCGTCGCGACGAAGCCATCGGCCGGTACACCGTCGACGTGTGCACCGTGCCGCCGCCCGTGCTCTGCGGCGACGGCATGGTTCAGGAAGACAACGGCGAGGAGTGCGACGACGGCAACGTCGACGCGGGCGATGGCTGCGACGATCGCTGCCAGCGTGAGGAGGTCTGCGGTGACGGCCTCATCGACGGCCTCGAAGAATGCGACGACGGCAACATTGACCCCGCCGACGGCTGCGATGCGCTGTGCCAGCGTGAGCCGGTCTGCGGAGACACGTTCGTCGACGCGCCCGAGCAATGCGACGACGGCAACGCCGACGCGGGCGACGGCTGCAGCGATGTCTGCCTGTTTGAGTCCGAGTGCGGCGACGGCATCCTCGAAGGCCTTGAGCAGTGCGATGTCGGCCCCGACGTCGACGGCGACGGCTGCGATGCCCAGTGCAACGTCGAGCAGCCTGACGCGCTCGACATCGCCGATCGCGGCGAGACCATCAGCATCGAGGGCGCCTTGGAAGAGGGCGATCTCACCTGGAATCGCCCCAGCGCCGGCTGCGGCTTCGCGTCACCCGATCGCGTCTATGACTTCTATCGCGTGACCAACAACACCGGCGCTGACCAGCGCATCACGGTGACCGGCGCGTGGGGCGCCGACAGCTACCTGCACATCTTCCGCGATCCCTTCAACCCGGCTGATCCGGGCGGTTGTGTCATCGGCAACGATGACTTCAACGGCTTTCTTGGCAGCCAGGTGCGCGACGTCGAGATCGCTGACGGCGAGACCCTGGTCATCGTGGCGTCGAGCTACGACGCCAACGCGTTCACGGGACCCTACACCCTCGAGGTGCTCACTCAGCCGGTCTGCGGCGATGGCGCCGTGAATGGCGACGAGGCCTGCGACGACGGCAACTTGGACAACGGCGACGGCTGCAACGACGCCTGTCAGGTCGAAGCGGTCTGCGGCGATGGCGAGCGTGGCCTGGGCGAAGAGTGCGACGACGGCAACCTCGACGCGGGCGACGGCTGTGACGCGGTCTGCGCCATTGAGCGTATTTGTGGCAACGGCCTGACCACCAATGACGAAGAGTGCGACGACGGCAACTTGGACAACGGCGATGGCTGTGATGAGAGCTGCGACATCGAGCCCTTCTGCGGCGACGGCGACGTCGACGACGGCGAAGAGTGCGACGACGGCAATGTTGACGCGGGCGATGGCTGTGACGCGGGCTGCGTCATCGAGCGCGTCTGCGGCGACGGCCTGCTGACCGACGACGAGCAATGCGACGACGGCAACGTCGACGCGGGCGACGGCTGCGACGCGGATTGCGCCCTCGAAGAGGGTCCGTTTGCCATCGCGCCGCGCGATCAGGCGATCAACGCGGCCGGTGACATCGACGACATGGACCTGGTGTGGAGCCGCCCCAACGGCGACTGCTCCGCGCGGGCTGGTGATCAGTTCTTCGAGACGCTGACCATCGTCAACAACACCGGCGCCGATCAGGCGGTTCGCGTCACGGCCAACTGGGCCGCCGATGGGTACCTGTTCGTCTATCGGGCGCCCTTCGATCCGGCCAACCTCGACAACTGCGTCATCGGTAATGATGACTTCAACGGTCTGCGTGGCAGCCGCATCGAGAGCGTCGACATCGCCGACGGCGAGCAATTGGTCATCGTGGCGACGAGCTTCGGCGACAACAACGCCATTGGCCCCTATGACATCGAGGTCTACACCTTGCCGGTTATCGGTGGCGACGTCGTCGAGGTGGGCATCGTCGACTTCGCCATGGACCCCAACGACCTCGTCATCAACGTGGGTGACACCGTGCGCTGGACCAACCAGGATGCCGCTGCCCACACGGTGACCAGCAGTGATCCGGGCTCGGCTGACGCGGGCGAGATGTTCGACAGCGGCAACATGGCCCAGGGTGACACCTTCGAGTTCACCTTCAACGAGGCCGGGCAGTTCACCTACTTCTGCCGGCCGCACTCGGGCTTCATGCGCGACTACACGGTCACCGTGAACGACGCGCCCTGATCCTGCCCAAGCCGTCGGCTGTCCGGCCGACGGCGCCCCTCATCTCTCCCCCGAGCCTTCGGCTGACCTTGGCGCTCGCCATGGCGCCCATGATCCATGCTTTGTCGCTGATGGCCATCCGACCGCGCCGGCCCAAACTCTACGGTGACGCCATCCTTGGGCAGCAGCGCCGCCGACATCGTCATCGCGCGAGACACAGCCATGCGGGGGTGTTCGGCTGCGCTGGTGTTCGGGGCCTTACTCGCCGATTGACTGCCGAACCGGCGCTTGAGACGCGGGGCTCGCGTCGGGTGGCGGTGCGTCAGTTGGCGGTGCGCTGTCGCTGGTGAACCACATCAAGGCGCTGATGATGGCCAGGAGCGCGGCGACCGCGATGGCCAGGCCGACCAGCCGCTGGGTCGGGTTCGCGTCGGGCATGTTCAGGGGGCGCGTGAGCGTGTGTTGCTGATCGGTGGGCGGGTACACATCGCGTTTGGGCGGCGCTGGCATGTCGGGCTCAGCGGCAGGCGTTCGGGCATCAGCGAGCGGCCTCTTCGGGGCCGAGGGGCGCCGGCGATCGGGCGCCGCGATGGTTGAGACCTCGTCAGAGGCCGGGTCGGCGAACGTGGACACATTGGGCAGCCGCGCGAGCGCGTCGCTGGGGCGACTCGTCGGGGTGGCGCGCTCGATCTTGCCCGTGGGGCGCGCGGCGCGGGTCTTGATGCCGTTGCCGATGCGCCGACCGGCCAGGGGGGCCGGGCTTACGGGCATACCAGGGGGAGCCGCGGGGGGGCGCGGACGCAGATCGTCCAATGGCGCTTCGGGGATCGACGCGCCGGGGTGCAGCGGCCGCGTCAGCAAGTCGTCGATCGGCGCGTCGGCGAAGGCGAGCGGGCCGCGCTCGGGCACGGCGGCGCCCGGCGTGATCATCGCGCGCAGATGACTCGATTGGCCGGGCAGCGTCAGCTCATCGGCGATGTCGCTCAGCGAGTCATGCTCCGCCTCGATGGCGAGCGGATCGGCGTCGATCAGCGCGTTGAGTCGGTCCATCGACGACTCGTCCGAGTCGGCGAGGTCGGCAGAGTCGGCCGGACTGTCGGGACCGTGCGAGCCGGCGCGGTCTGCCTGCGTAACGGGTCCATCTTCCACCGCGCGGGTGCGGGCGAAGAGATCGACGCCGTGTTTGCTCGCTTTGGGCTTCGAGAACAGCATCTGCGCGGCGTAGGACAGCGCGGGCGCGGTTTGCTGAACCGTCGGCTCATCGTCGTCGTCGTAGCCCCCGTCGGCGACCGTCGCCTCATCGGCCAGGGCGAACGGGTCGCTGCGATCTGCCGCCAAGGCGTCAAGGGACCCACGCGCGCTCACCAACGACTCGAACGGATCGCTGGTGGCCCCGGAGCGGGGCGCGAAGGGGAGTGGGGTCGAGCTGTGGTGGTCGGCGTTGAGGGCGCTCAGCGCAGCGTCAGCATGCGCGGGTCGGTCGTGGCTGCGCTTCTCGAGCAGGCTCAAAGTCAGCCGCCAGGTGCCCTCGGGCACGCCCGTGTTGGGCCGCGCGGGTTGCGCGTGGGTGTGTAGCCAGGCCAGCCGCTCGAACGCGGGCTCGGCGTCGGAGGGCTCTTCGGGCTCGAAGGGCGGCCGGCCCGCCAGCATCGTGTAGAGCAGCACCCCGACCGCATACAAATCTGAGAGGGGCGTCGCGACCCGCGGATCTGCGAAGCGTTCCGGCGCGAGGGCGGTGGGATCGCCCGGGACCGCGCGGGCGTCGACCGCGTCGCGGGGGGCGCCCGCGAAGCCGACGAGCTTGATGGCGCCGGCGTCGGGTCCATGGCCGATGACCACGTTGCGCAGGGTGACGTCGCGATGCACGATCGCGCGGTCATGCGCCACCTTGAGGGCCAAGAGGACCGCGCGGCAGATGGTCAGGGCGCGGGCGCTCGACAGGGCCCCCTCAGCGTCGATGATTTGGTCGAGCGTGCGGCCTTCAATCCAGCGGAAGACCACAAAAGGGCGGCCGCCGCTCAGGCGATCCTGGGCGGTCATCGAGGCCAAATGCGGCGATCGAAGCTCGGCCAGCTGCCGCCATGTGCGCTCGAAGCTGTCAAAGGATGCGCGCGCGCTGGGCTTGGGTACGACAACGCGGCACGCCGATCCGAGCTGTCGGTCCTGGCCGCGGTACGTGCGCGTGGTGGCGGTGTCGTCGAGCCGCTCGAAGAGCTGGTAGCGCTCGGCGAGCAGCTTGCCGGTCAGGGCGTCGGTCACGCGGATCTCCCTGCGCCGGCCGACCGGGCGAGCGCGCTGGCGATGCGCGCGGCCTCGACGCCGGACTCGCGCAGCGCGCCCGTCGACGGGTTGCGGAAGCCACAGAAGTACAGACTTGGGGCCGCGCCCGGGCGCCCGTGTACGCGGGGCAAGCCGCGCTCATCGAGCAGCACCTCGGCGTCGTCGAGGAACCGCGAGATGCCCGCGCGGTATCCGGTGGCGAGCACCATCGCGTCGGCGTCGATGCGCTGACCGTCGACGCAGATGACCGCTTGGGCCTCGAGGCGCGCGATGCCCGGCGCGGTGCGAATGACGCCCTGCTTGATCAGCGCGACGGTGCCGACATCGACCAGGGCGACGCGGCCATTGAGGTCGACCTCGGTCAGGGGGCCGGCGTCTGGCCGGCGAAACCCGTACCGCGTCATGTCGCCCATCGCCAGGCGGCTCGCGACGCGGCCGATGGCGTCGCCCAGCCGGCGGGGCAGGCGCCCCAACATGATCGAGGTCGACTGGGCGGCCAGGCCGTACACATCGCGGGGCGTCACGTAGCGGGGGCCGCGCACGATGAGGGTGACCTGCGCGGCGCCATGCTCGAACAGGTCGAGGGCGATCTCGGCGCCGCTGTTGCCGCAGCCCACCACCACGACGCGCTGGCCTTTGAAGGGGGCGCCGTCCTGATACTCGGCGCTGTGCACCACGCGTCCCGCGAATTCGCCTTTGAAGGCAGGCCGGTGGGGGACCGCGTTATACCCGCTCGCGATGACCAATGATCGCGCCTGCCACGCGCCGGCGTCGGTCGTGACGCGCCATCCACCCGCGTGCCGCGTGGCCCGCTCGACCCGCGTATTGAGCACTGGCGCGAGGCCGAAGTGGGCGGCGTACGCGTCGAGGTATTCGACCACCTGCGCGCGGGACGGATACTGCGGATATCGCTCGGGGAACGGCAGGCCGGGCAGCCCCGAGAGCTCGCGGGTCGTGTGCAAGTGCAGGCGAGCGTAGTGCCTTCGCCACTGCCAGGCGATCGCGGGCGCCTGGTCGATCTGCACGAAGTCGAGCCCGGATTGCCGCAGGCTGCCTGCGACCGCCAAGCCGGATGGGCCGGCGCCAATAATCAGGGTTTCCGCGGAGCGTGGCATGCCGCGACCGTATCCCTTCGCACCGCGATTGGCCAGAGAGGGCATGTTGCGGCGATGATGCCCCGTGCTCTCCGCTGCCCTCACGCTGCTCATCGGTCTCACGGCGCCCCCGCCGGTCGTGGTGGCGTGCATCGACGCTGATCCGCTGTCTGAAGCGGCGGTCGCGGTGGTCGCTGCGCGGGTGACGGCGGCGCGCGTGGTTGCGCGGGTGCGCTGCCCGGCCTCGGGCCATCGGGTACGCATCGTCGAGCGCGGCGGCCCCATGGTGGGCACCGTGCTTGAGCTGCAGACCCCCGACGGGCGACGGCTGCGGCGACGCTTGCCGTGGTTGGCGAGCGCTGAGGGCGGCTGGATGCAGACCGCGATGGCCGATCAGCTCGGGGTGCTCGCCGCGCGCCTCGCGGGCCTGTTGGCTGAAGCGCAGCTCTCGGCGCCGGCCGGTCCGGTGGTGACCGCGTCGGTCGACGCGCCGCCAGTCGACGCGGCCAGCCCAAGATCGGTCAAACGGCGCACGCCCGCGCCGCCGCCGACAAAGCCCAGCCGCATCGCGGCCTCAGCCCCACAATCAGCCCCATCGCCTGCGCCCGAACCATTGCCGCCCGCGCCGCCGCCCGAGGCGTCGATCCTGACTGCCCCAGCGCCGCCGATCGTCGTTGCTGCGGTGGCGCCCATACCGGTGTCGGTCGCGTCCGTCACGCCCGCGACGGTGTCAGCAGCGCCGGTCACGCCAAGGCCCGAGGCCGGCTGGCAGATCGGCGCCGACATGGGCGCGCGCATCCGTGGCGCGGCCGGCATCGCGCCCGATACCGCGCTGCGGCTGGGCTGGCGGCGCTTCATGGCCGAGGTGGCCTGGCAGCCCGCGGTCGATCTGGACGCCGAAGGCCGCCCGCTGCGGGTGCAAGGCCTCGCGTTCGCGATGGGGGTGGAGTGGCCTGGCTGGCGGTCACAGCGGGTGCGTCTGAGCGTGCCGCTGTCGGCGCTGGTGGAGCGGTTGGCGGTGCAGCGGCTCGACGTGCCGGGCGTGTCGCATACGTTATGGCAGGGCGGGGCCCGGGCCGGGGTGCGGGTGGCGTTTCGGCTGATGGGCAGCTGGTTTTTAGAGGGCAGCGTCGACGGGCGGGTGACCCCGATCGGGCGCATTCAGGTGGTCGACGGGCCCGAGCTGTCGTTCAATCAGCTGGGCGCGCGCATGGGGCTGGGGCTGGTCTTCTTGCCAGGGCGGTAGGGGGTTGCCGGGTATGAAGCCAGCCCTACGCCACGATCGGCGCGAAGCACTCCCCGAGGGGCTCCCTGAAGCGCACATCGGCCAGTCGATCGAGCGGAGTATCGCCGATCGACACGATGACCAGCTTCGCGCCGGCGCGCTTGGCTTCCAGCGGCACGTCGGCCGCGGGGGTCACCGTCAGGCTGCTGCCCAACACCAGACACACATCGCAGTTGCGCGCGGCGTCCATGGCGCGGTGCAGCACGCCGTCGGGCAGGGGATCGCCGAAGACCGTCAGCTTGGGGCGAATCACGCCGCCGCATTCGCATCGGGGCGACGCGTCGCCGCCGTGCACGCGGGCGACGATCTCGGTGGTGGGCCAGCTCTGGTTGCAGCGCTTGCAATAGCTCTCGGTCGTGTTGCCGTGCAGCTCGACGACCGAGTCGATCGACGATCCCGCCGCCTGGTGCAGGCCGTCGACGTTCTGGGTCACGATCAGCTCGACCTTGCCCTGATCTTGCAGCCGCTTGACCGCGAAGTGCGACGCGTTGGGCTCGGGATCGATGAGCGAGTCTGCCAGCGTGGTCATCGTGCGCCAGAACATGGCTACGCCTTTACGACCGCCCGCCAAGGCCGCGGTGCTCAGGCTAAAGGGATCGATCTTCGCCCACACGCCGTTTTCCGAACGGAAGTCGGGGATGCCCGAGTCGACGCTGATGCCCGCGCCAGTGAAGATGAGTAGGCGTTTTGAGGAGCCAAGGATGTCGGCGAGGGTCGTTTCAGCGTCCAATAGTCTGCCAGTGTGTCAGGATGCGGCGCAGGATCTTACGGGCGACGACGGTGCGATATGCGGCCGTGCTGCGGATGTCGTCGATAGGGTTAATCTTTAATTGATCCGATATGTTGGGGTCGATGGGCTTGCCCACCAACGCGGCCTCGATGGCCTTGATGCGGATGGGCGTAGCGGCGATGGATCCAAAGGCGATCCGCGCCTCGGTGACGACGTCTGCGTCGAGACGCACCCGAGCGCCCAGCATCACCTTGCTGATCGACTGCGCCATGCGCGTGCCGACCTTGCGGTAATGTTGGCGATCGCCGGGGTGGATGTGGGGCAGGTGCACCGCGACGATCAGCTCGTCGGGGGCCATCGCCAGGGTGCGATAGCCGGTGAACAGGTCGTCCATCGCGATGCGGCGCGTGCCGCGGACGCTGGCGACCTCGACGACGGCGTCGAGGGCGAGCAGCACCGGCAGGGAGTCGCCGGCGGGGCTCGCGTTGGCGATGTTGCCGCCAATGGTCCCGCGGTTTTGAATCTGCCGGGCGCCCACCGTCTGCGAGGCCTCGACCAGCGCCGGAGCGTGGGTCTGGCACAGCGGGCTGCGCACGATGTGCGTCCAGGTCGCGAGGGCGCCGATGCGCAGGCCGTCGGGCCCGTCTTCGATGCCGCTCAGGGCGTCGATGCCCCAGAGGTTGAGCACCTGCACCGGTGACGCGATGCCGCCTTCGATGACGACCATCAGGTCGGTGCCGCCCGCGATCGGCTGGGCGCGTGGATGATCAGCGCGCATCTGCAGCGCGTCCTCGAGGGTCTTGGGATCGAGCACGGGGGCGTGGCTGGTCAGCATCGTCTACCCCTTCACCAATGCAGCGACCACCGAGTCGATGATCTTCTGATAGCCGGTGCAGCGGCACAGGTTGCCCGCGAGCGCCTCGCGCACCTCGGGATCGCTCGGGTGCGGGTTCTCTTTGAGGAACTGCGCGGCCATCACCAAGAAGCCCGGCGTGCAGATGCCGCATTGGGCGCCGCCGTGCACCAGGAACGCCTGCTGCACCGCGTGCAGCGTCGGCTCTTGACCACCCTCAGCGGCCTCGGCGAGTCCCTCGACCGAGACAACCTGGGCGCCCTGCACCTGAATCACCGGCACCAGGCAGCTGTTCACCGCCACGCCGTCGATCAAGACCGTGCAGGCGCCACATTCGCCTTCGCCGCAGCCTTCCTTGGTGCCGGTGGCGCGCAGGTCTTCGCGCAGCACGTCGAGCAGGCGCGCCATGGGCACCACGTCGACGCTGACCGGAGAGCCGTTGAGCATGAACTGCACCGTGAGGGTGTTCATGTTGGCGAGCGTATTCGTCATCGTATCGGTCATCGCGCGCCTCCTGCGCCGGTCTGGTCTCGCGGGGTGTCCATCGCAAGCAGCACCCGCTCGGGGGTCATCGGCAGGGTCGACAGCACCGCGCCGGTCGCGTGTTCGATGGCCTGAGCGACGGCCGCGGCGGGCACATCATGGGGAATCTCGCCGATGCCCTTGGCGCCGAACGGGCCGCCAGCATACGGGATCTCGATGAGCACCGTCTCCATCGGCGGCGCGTCGAGGGCCGTGGGGATGATGTAGTTGGTCAATCGGTTGTTGCGCATGGCGCCCTGGTCGTCGAGCACGACCTCTTCTTGGGTCGCGTAGCCCAACGCCTGGATCGCGCCGCCCTCGAGCTGCCCCTCGCAGAGCGTGCGGTTGATCGCCCTGCCCACGTCGGTGGCCTGCACCAGGCGGCGGTAGAGCACCTCGCCGGTGTCGAGATCGACGTCGACGTCGACGATGACGCACGACCAGCCATAGGTCGGATACGCGTCGCCCTGGTACGTCTCGGTGTCCCACTTCAAGCCCAGCTCGTCGACGTACGCCGCCTGCACCCGCAGGGTCGTGCTGGTCTTTCGCTGGGCGATGAGCGCGTCGAAGCTGCCCTTCGCCCCCACCTCATCCTCAAGCGCCGCCATGAGCATGTGCGCCGCCTTCTTGATCACGCCGCCGACGACCATCGTGGTGCGGCTGGCGACGGTCGGCCCGCTGTCGGGCACCTCAGCGGTGTCGTGCTCGGCGTTGCGCACGCGCCCGGGGTCGATGCCGAGCACCTGGGCGACGATGGCCGGGAAGATGGTGTCGGTGCCTTGGCCGATGTCGGTCGACGCGGTGTAGATGACCACCTTGTCGCCCTCGAGGGCCACGTCGGCCTTGCCGTTGATGCGGCCTTCACCGTTGCCGGTGAATCCACAGCCATGCCAGGCGAGCGCCAACCCGCGGCCCCGAGCGACGGCCGCTGAATCGCGTCCACCGCCGGCCCGCTGGGGCAACCACGAGGGGGGCAGGGGGGCGTTGGCGCGCTCGACGGCGGCGTCGAAGACGAGCGTCGCGCCCACGTCAAAGAGCTTTTGCCCGGTGGGGGTCACGTCGCCGTCGCGGTACAGGTTCACCTGGCGAACGGCGACCGGATCGAGACCCAACTCTCGCGCGATGGCGTCCATGTGGCGCTCGGCCGCGAACATGGCCTGGGGCGCGCCGAAGCCGCGGAAGGCGCCGTTAGGCGTGGTGTTCGTGGCCACCATCAAGCCGTAAATGCGCACGTTCGGGCAGGCGTACGCGCCGATGGCGTGGATCACCGCGCGGCTGTTCACGACGGGCGAGAGCGTGTTGTACGCGCCGCCGTCAAAGAGCAGCTTCGCCTTGATGCCCAAGAGCTTGCCGGTGCCCGGATCGACCGACGCGGCGTAGTGCATCAGCGCCGGATGCCGCTTGGTCGTGGCGCGCAGATCTTCGTCGCGGCGGTAGATCATCTTGACCGGCTTGCCGGTCTTGAGGGCCACGATCGCCGCGTGCGCCGCGAGGATCGAGGGGTACTCTTCCTTGCCGCCGAAGCCGCCGCCCGTCACCGCCTGCACCACGTTGAGGCGGCGTTCGTCTTCGGGGCTATGGCCGAGCACGCGGGTGAGCGCCTTGACGATGTAATAGGGGCATTGCATCGAGCCGAAGAGCGTCACCCCGCCGCCTTCGCGGGGGATGGCGATCATGCCCTGGGTCTCGATGTAGAGCTGCTCTTGGTGGCCGACGTTGTAGGTGCCCTCGACGATGGTCGCGTCAGGCCCGAACGCCGAGTCGACGTCGCCATGGTCGATCGTGATCTCGGAGAAGACGTTGTCGTCGCCGAAGACGGCGATCGCGTTGCCCTTCGCGGCCGTCATGTCGAAGAGCGCGGGCAGCGGGGTGTAGGCCACATGCACGTGCTGCACGGCCTCGAGGGCATGATCGCGGGTCGGCGCGGCGACGAGCGCGACCGGCTCGGTGGCGTGGCGCACGAGGCCGTCGGCCAGCACGGGCTGATCGTCGGTCATCAGCGCGACGACGTTCTCGCCGGGGATGTCCGCCGCGGTGCAGACCGTGACGCGTGACCAGTCATAGTCTGGGTCGAGCGTGATGCTGTCGATGCGCGCGTGGGCATGCGGTGAGCGCACGGCGAACGCGTAGACGCAGCCCGCGGGGCGCACGTCGTCGACGTACTTCGCGGTGCCGCAGACCTTCGCGGGGCCGTCGGCGCGGATGAGGTCGGAGCCGATGATCATTTTCTTCCTTCAAGCTCGCGGTGCGCGCGCTTTGGGTTCGCGCGCGCTGCACGGCTCTACGCAGATTCTTGCATAATCGGACCACTGTATGCGGTTCGCGGTGGCGAAGCGAGCCCCGTTCCGCCACGCTGACTTCATGGGACTATGGGACCGACTGCTCGACAAGACCGTCTACTTCAGCTTCGATTCATCGGGATTTCTCAGGCACGCCGAGGACTTCCGCCAAGCTGATCTGGACGTTGACCTGACCGGTAAGCGCTTCGTCGTGACCGGTGCGAACGCTGGGCTCGGGTTCGCGACGGCGAAGGCGCTGGCGTCCCTGGGGGGCCACGTCTACCTGTTCTGCCGAAATCCGGAGCGCGCGCGGCAGGCTCAGCAACGCATCGCCAGCGACGCGCCGGGCGCCTCGACGCGCATCGTGCTCGTCGATATGGGCGACCTGCAGGCGGTCGACGCGGCGGCCGAGGCGCTGGGCGACTTGCCGCTCGCGGGCCTCATCCACAACGCCGGCCTGATGCCCGACAGCTACAGGACGACGCCGCAGGGCTTCGAGCTGTCATACGCCGTGCATCTGCTCGGGCCGCTGCGCCTGACGTGGCGGTTGCTGCCCAACCTGCGCGCGGGTGGGGGGCGCGTCGTGTTCGTCACCTCGGGTGGTATGTACACAGAGTCGCTCGATCTCAGGACGCTGGCGAACTCCGAGAGCAGCTTCAAGAAGGGCTACAAGGGCATCACTGCGTATGCCCGGACCAAGCGGGGGCAGGCAGAGCTGGCGAGCCTGCTCGCCGGGCGCATCAAGCTGCCCATTCGCGTGCACGCGATGCATCCGGGTTGGGCCGACACCGGGGGCGTGAAGGTCAGCATGCCGCGGTTCTACAAGTTTGTCGGCGATCGGCTGCGCACCCCCGAGCAGGGCGCCGACACGATCGTCTGGCTCGCCGCGTCGACGACCAACCCGCCCTCCGACTTCTGGTTCGATCGAGAGCCCGCGTCGATGTTCCTGATCAAGAAGTACCGCACCCACCCCGCGCACCGCGCCGGCCTGTTGCCGCAACTCTGCGCCGACGCCGATGTGCCGCTGAGCGCCTTCGGCAGCTGATTCGAGCGGCCCTCAGCGCAGCGTTGGGCCCGCTGGCGCCGAGCCGACCGTCGACGGTGCCTTTGCGCCCGGCGCACCATCCGACGCGCCGTTGAGCCTGCTGGCCTTTGCGTTGCTGGCGCGGGGTGTGTTTCGCGGCCGATCCGCGCGATGACCTGAACGCGGCTGTCTGCTATACCAGCGGCCTCGCTTTGCCCGGAGACCGCCATGTCTGACACGCCATCAACGTCGTACCCACTGCATAAGATCAAGGTCGTGCTGCTGGAGAATATCCACCAGGACGCCGTCCGCGCCTTTGAGCGCGCGGGCTTCACCGTTGAGCACCACACGCGGGCCTATAACGACGATGAGCTCATCGCGGTGGCCAGCGACGCGCACATCATCGGGGTGCGCTCCAAGAGCCACCTGACGGCGAAGTTCCTTGAGTCGGCGAACCGGCTTTGGGCCATCGGCTGCTTCTGCATCGGCACCAACCAGGTCGACTTGCCGGTGGCCGCCGCCAAGGGCATCCCGGTCTTCAACGCGCCGTTCTCGAACTCGCGATCGGTGGCCGAGCTGGTCATCTCGGAGATCGTGGCGCTGCACCGCCAGCTGTTCGATCGCAGCGCCAAGATGCATCGCGGCGAGTGGAGCAAGAGCGCGGTGGGCGCGCATGAAGTGCGCGGGCGCACGCTGGGCATCATCGGCTATGGCCGCATTGGCTCGCAGACGTCGGTGCTGGCCGAGGGCATGGGCCTCAAGGTCATCTATCACGACGTCGTCGACGTGCTGCCGATCGGCAACGCCCAGCGCGCCGACAGCCTCGAAGCGCTGCTCGCGCAGAGCGACGTGGTCAGCCTGCACGTGCCCGGCACGCCGCTCACCAAGGGCATGATCGGCGCCGACGAGATCGCGTTGATGAAGCCGACGGCGTTCTTGCTCAACAACGCCCGCGGCAACGTGGTCGACGTCGACGCGCTGGCCGAGGCGCTCAAGAACAAGCGCCTCGCTGGCGCCGCGGTGGACGTCTTCCCTCAGGAGCCGTCGAGCAACGCCGAGGCCTTCGAGAGCCCGCTGTGTGGCCTCGACAACGTGATCCTGACCCCGCATATCGGCGGATCGACCGCTGAGGCCCAGCGCGGCATCGGCCAGACCGTCTCATCGAAGCTGATCAACCTGATGAATCAGGGCGCGACCGACACCGCGGTCAACTTCCCCGAGGTGCAGCTGCCCAAGCTGCACGCCGACCACCACCGCGTCTTGCATTACCACCTCAACCAGCCGGGCGTGCTGGGCAAGATGCACTCGATGATCGCTGAGCTGGGCGTCAACATCGCCGCGCAGTATCTGCAGTCGAATGACACCTACGCGTACGCGATCTTGGATGTGAAGCCGCAGCGCGGCGACGAACTCAAGGGCCAACTCGAGCAGGTGCCCGGCACCATCCGCGTGAGGACATTATGGTAGACGCCGCCCACGATCCGATGGTCGACCTGCAGATGCGCTACACCCATCTTGAAGACACGGTGGAGCAGCTCAGCGAGTTGGCGCGCACCCAGCAAGAGCAGATCGAGCAGCTGCGCGCGGCGGTCAAGCAGATGTACGGCCGCATCGAGGCGATGAGCTCAGATCCCACCCCCCACGAGCGCCCGCCGCATTACTGACGGCTTCATCTTGCGGTGTTGGTGTTCCGCGAGTCTTGCGTTGCGCTCACAGGCTCCGAGAGGAGCCTCGATAGGCGGGCGTGGCTGGCTTCAAGGGCGGCCAGACGTCGAACTGCCAGACCTCGAACTGCCAGACGCCGAACTGCCAGACGCCGAACTGCCAGACCTCGAACTGCCAGACCTCGAACTGCCAGACCTCGAACTGCGACAGGTTCAGCGTCGCGCGGCCCTGATCGCGCTCGGCGCTACTCTTGCGCGTCGCGCCCGCTGAAGAAGACCTCGTAGGC
>JBNMOZ010000029.1:0-19596 GCA_051276005.1 Bradymonadia bacterium
GTAGCGGCTTATGGCTGAGAGGCTTGATCGTGACCGCCGGATGCGCAGGCATGGGCGCCCGCGGCGGGGTGGCGCAGACGATCGTCATCTCTGCGACCTCGGCCGCTGCGGCCTGCAGCATGAGCGCTCGGTCGCGATACCGATCGAGGTCGATCAGCCAGGTGATGACGTGCATCGCGCCTACTCCCGGGGCTCGTCGAGGCGCCGATCGTCATCTGGGGTGTCGGGTCGCTGGACTGGCTTGACGACGATGACCGGTCCGCCACCGCCACCACTGCCGCCATCACTGCCGCCACCTTCACCGCCACCGGGGCCATCGCTGGGCGGCCGGCGCATGCGGTTGGCCAGCCAGCCAGCAAACGCGCGGCGGACGGGCGACAGCAGAAGCAGCGCGCCGAGGCCATCGGTGATGAAGCCCGGGATCAGCAGGTACAGCCCCGCCAGCGCGAGCAAGGGCCCCTCGATGATGTCGCGGGTCGGCGGGATGCCGGGCGGGCCGCCCTCGTTCTGCCGCTGCTGTTGCATCTGCGCTTGCTGCAGGCGCACCAGGGCCGCTGCGCCCTGATCCTTGACCGCAGAGATGCCGACCGCGGCGGTGATGACGGTCAACAGCACCGTCGTCAGGCCGCCGATCGCATCGGCAAGATCGCCGAGGAGGATGATATCGGCGACCAAGATGCCGAGGTTGATGAGGAGGAGTGGGCCACACATCAGGGGAACATCGCGGTCAACGTGAGTCCGCAGGTCTCAGGCAGATTTTGCATTAGGTTGAACGCCTGCACAGCTTGCCCCGAAGAGCCCTTGGTGAGGTTGTCGATGACCGCCTGGACCACGAGCAAGTCGCCGTCGACAAACAGCCCCAGGTGCGCCCGGTTGGTGCCGCGCACATGGCGCGTGTCGGGATGAGCGCCGGCCGGCAAGACCGTCACGAAGGGTCCGTCTGCGTAGTAGTCATCATACACGGCCCGCGCTTGCGCAAGGTCGACGGTTGACGCCAGCCGCAGATAGACCGTCGCAAGGATCCCGCGGTTCATCGGCACGAGGTGGGGCACGAAGTGAACGCGATCGACGCCCAGCGCGCGAGCGATCTCGGGTGCGTGGCGGTGTGCGAGCGTCTTGTAGGCGCGCAGGCCTTCGCTGGTCTCAGAGAAGTGCGAGCCCAGGTTCGCCTTACGGCCGGCGCCGCTGACGCCTGACTTGCAGTCGGCGATGATGTCGGCGTCGGGGGCCAGCAAGCCGGCATGCACCGCGGGGGCTGCCGCCAGGATCACCGACGTGGGATAGCACCCCGGACACCCCACAAGCCGACTGGCCGCGATGCGCTCTCGCTGCCGGGCGTCAGGGGCCTTGAGCTCGGGCAGGGCATACACCGTCTGCGCCAGAGACTCGGGTCGAGCGTGCGGCGCGTAAATTCGGGCGTAGACGGCGGGGTCGTCGAAGCGGTGATCTGCGCTGAGGTCGATGACCTTGAGGCCAGCCGCCAGGCAATCAGCGGCGGCGTCTTGCGCGGTGCCATGAGGCACGCACAAGAAGACCACCTCAGCCACCCGCCCCAATTCGGCCGAATCGAAGGCGGTCACGTCGGGCAAATCGACCCCGGCGAAAGACGTCAGCACCGCGCCGAGCGGTTGCCCGACCGTGCTGTGCCCACAGATGCGCACGATGTCGACATGGGGATGCTGATACAGCAGGCGCAGGAGCTCTGCGCCCGTGTATCCGGTGGCACCGACAACGGCGACGCGCGTGGTCTCGTGCGCAACGGACGACGGCCGAGCAGCCGGCTGCTCTGCCGACGGGCGGTTGGCTGCCGAATGTTCGGCTGCCGGACGGTTGGGGGGGGACGTGTCCAAGGCCTGACTCCGAGACTGGTGCCAGATGGACTCGAGATCCGGTCTGGCCGGATTCGAGGGCTGCGGATTAGCGCTTCGAGAACTGGAACTTCTTACGGGCGCCAGGCTGACCGGGCTTCTTGCGCTCGACGACGCGGGCGTCACGCGTGATGAAGCCGGCCTTCTTGAGCACGCCACGCAGCTCCGGGTTGAACAGGAGCAGCGCGCGGGTGATGCCGTGACGCACTGCGCCGGCCTGGCCGCTCTGGCCGCCGCCGCTGGCGTTGATGACCACATCGAACTCGCCGATGGTCTCGGTCAGCTCGAAGGCCTGCATGATCTGCATGCGGCCGGTCGCGCGGGGGAAGTAGTCCGCGAATTCGCGCCCGTTGACGGTGATGGTGCCCGTGCCGGGGCGAAGATAGATGCGCGCGACGGCGGCCTTGCGGCGGCCCGTTGCGGTCCATTGGTTCATGCGAGCGTCGGTCATCGAAGTCTCCACTTTGCTGCGTGCGCCCGGTTCAGCCCCAAACTCATCTGAGTTCTGGCGGCTGACTCCGTTTTGACCCGTCTGCCGTAGCAGATGCAGGGGTTGTCTAAACTGTGCGCACTCAGAGTTTTATAGCTGAATGGTTCTAAGTAGTTGAGCTCAGATATGGGCGGACCCAGTGCGGTGAACTCAGCTGGCCGGACTCAGTCGAGCGGCAGCGGCTTGGCCTGCTGGGCCTGATGCGGATGCTCAGAGCCAACGTGGATCTTGAGCTTACGCATCTGCTGGCGACCCAAGGGTCCGCGGGGCAACATGCCCTTGACGGCCTTGCGGATCACCTTCTCAGGATCGCGCTCAAGCAGATGCTTGGCGCGAACTTCGCGGATACCGCCGACAAAGCCGGTGTGCCGGAAGTAGGTCTTCTGGTCGAGCTTTTGACCAGTCATGGCGACCTTCTCCGCGTTGACGATGATGACGAAGTCACCAGTGTCGACGTGGGGGGTGTAGGTCGGCTTGTGCTTGCCGCGAAGGACATGGGCGATACGGGTGGCGGCGCGACCAAGGGTGACGCCCTCAAGATCGACGATCCACCACTTACGATCGGCCTGAGCCTCGGCGGTCGTGGTTGAACGGGTGTATTTGATCACAAAAATAACCTCGGCACTGGATGCCCCAGACGCAGGGTCCCAAAGCGGGTCCCACCTATAGAAAATCTAACAAAAAAGGCGCGCAACTATAGCTGTGGACGACCAAACGTCAAGAGGATCCTTGAGCCTGCGTCGCACGATCGGCGCAGGGGCGCGTCGAATGGCTGCTGCGCGCGAATTTTGAACTCGACTCTGCGGTTGCTTGGGCGGCCCGCTCGGCTCGCGTTCGCGTCGATAGGTGCCTCTTGGCCGCAGCCCACCGCCGTGACGCGGGCGGGTTTGACGCCTCGGCTGATCAGGCAGCGCCGCACGGCTTCGGCGCGGCGCTGGGAGAGATCCCTGTTGTAGGCGTCCTTGCCGCGGCTGTCGGTGTGGCCCTGCACTTCGATGCGGTTGATGCGCTTGACGGCCTTCATGACGTCGGCGACCTCGTTGAGCACCGCGAAGCTGATCGGCTTGATGAGCGACTTGTTGGTCTCGAAGGAGACCTCCTCAAGCATGACGATGTCGTTGTCGGTGACCCTGACGCGGGTCGGCTTGGCGTCTGGGCACCCGTCTTGATCTTCAAAGCCGTTGCGGGTCTCAGGCTGCTTTAGGCACTCGTCGACGGCATCGGCGACGCCGTCCCTGTCGCTGTCGGGCTTGGTTCAGCCGCTCGGACAGCCGTCGGGGCCATCGCCGGGCTCGTCGCGGCAGGTGTCGTCGACGTCGTGCACGCCATCGCCGTCGTTGTCGAGGTCGGCGCAGCCGTCGTCGTCACGGAAACCGTCGAGATCTTCGAGACTCAGCGGGCAGCGGTCGGTGTCGTCAGGCACGCCGTCCTTGTCGCTGTCGGCGATCTCGGGGCAGCCGTCGGCGTCGTCGATGCCGTTGACCGTCTCGGGGCGCAGGGGGCAGCGATCGAGCGTGTCGGGGATGCCGTCCTGATCGTTGTCGGGATCGGGGCAGCCGTCGTCGTCCTGGAAGCCGTCTTTGTCTTCGGGGCGATCGGGACAGATGTCGTCGCGATCGTCGAAGCCGTCGTCGTCGCTGTCCTCATCGGGGGCCCCGAAGAGCCGCGTGGGATCGATATCGGTGGCGCGGGCCGGCGGGCGTCGATAGGTGAAACCGAGAAAGCCGCGCGCGCGGGGGACACCGCGGTCGGGGTTGATGCCCAGGCCGGCGCCGATGGTGAACAGGCCGCCGAACAGGGTGTCGAAGCGCAGGCCGAAGAGGGTCTCGACGGGGCGCGTGACCGTGTCGTCGAGCACGTCGCCCAGACCCACCGCGCCGTTGATCTCGCCAAACGCGCTGACGAACCAGGTGCCCAGTTCACTGCTGACCCCCGCGCCCCAGACCAGCTCGTGGTTGAGATCAAGGTTGAGCACTTCGTCGGTCTCGGTGCGCAGGCGGATGCCCAGATTACCAATGGCCTCAACGCCATGGTTGCGCAAACCGCCGGTCGCGTTGGGGGTGAACGTCCAGCCCTGGCTGCCGAAGAAGCGATCGGGATCGCCGGTCGGCGCGGTGATCTGGGTGCCGATGACCAAGCCGGTCTCACCGGGATCGCCGAGGACCTGAGCGCGCGCGGTGCCGCGAATGTCGCCGAACGCGGCGCCTCCTTGGCCCAGGCGGTCAAGACCCTCGCCATTGACGATGACCATGGGCACGTGCAGCCCGAACTCGAAGATCTCGTAGAGGCCCACGGCCATCTGAGCGTCGATGCTCGTCTGGTGCTCGACCATGATCTCGCTGATGCGCGCCTTGTTGTCGCGGCGCACGACGGGCTGATTGGCGTAGCTGATCCAGAGCGAGGGGGCCAACAGGCGGTGGCCCATCAAGTCGAGGCTCTCAAGCTGCACGAAGGGCCCGACGCCGGGGGCAGGCTTGAGGAATTGCAGGTCCTGGGCAGCGGCGGGGGCCGCGCAGAGCACCGCGAGCAGCGGAGCGGCGAGGACGGTCGTAGCGAGCAGGGCGCGCATCATTGGGCCTCACGCCGAATACGGCCCTGTCCACCCACCGGGTATCGGTCGACCGTGATTTGCCCCTCTAGGCCGCCGGCCACGTAGTCGCGCAGGGCCTGCTGATAGCTGACGCCAAAGCCGGTGCCGGCGGTCGCGAACGGGTAGCCGTCGCCGCCGCGGCTGAGAAAGTCGAGGGTCGCGACGTGCAACAGCGGCCCGTCGACGACAACACCCGAGCGAATAAGGGGGGTGCCGTCGAGCAGCTCGGCCGACACGATGCGGTCGCCAGGGGCGAGGACGTTGCCGGCCTGATCGACCCGGCGGGCCTCGCCATTGGGGTTCCACACGAAGCGCACGCCGGCGACATGGGGAAAGCGTCCAGACGCCGACGCGACCTGGGCGACGCCATTCTCGAGCAGGTCCTTGAGCGCCGCGCGGGTCACCGGCACTTGCACGACGAAGCTGGCGAACGGCAGCATGGCGAAGGTGTCGAGCTCGGTCAGGCTGCCGGGCGGGAACACGCTGTTGTTTCGAATCGCGCCCGCGTTGAGCAACCCGATGTCGGGGGCGGGCGCGTCGGTGCCGAAGACGAACTCTTCGGCCTCCCAGAGAAGCGCGTCGGCGATCAGATCGCCCAGGTTCGTCTCGCCAGCCCGCAGGCTCTCGCGGCGGCCGTCGAGCTCGACGGTCGTCAAGGCGACCTCGTTGTCGGCGAAGGTCTGCAGGGCCGCGCGCACCGGGATGTTGACGACCTCTTCGACAAACGGATCGCGCTCGACGGCGTCGACGCCGACGCCGCTGACGCGGCGTGGGCCGCTCTCTGGATCAACGCGGACGACGCGGCCGACGGTGTCGATCTCGATGGCCAGTCGGCCGATGTAGCGGTATTGCCCGCCGGTGCTCACGAGCAGGACGGCGCGCCCGTCGGTGCCGCAGATGACCCGGGGATATTCGCCCACGGCGACGTCGCCGGCATGCAGCGCGTTGGACGGGTTGGCGAGCAGATCGTCGGAGCTGCCCGCGATGACGACATCGATGTCGTCGATCTCGGTCGCAAGGCGCGCCTCAAGTTCGGCGTCGCGCAGGTGGCTGACGAGCACGATCACGTCGACGCCATCCGCCTGCAAGCTCGCGACGGCGGCTTCAATGGCGCCACGCGGGGCGTCGATCGAGACCTCGCCCGGGCTTGAGATCGCCTCGATCTCGGGGGTGCTGACGCCGATGAGGCCGACGCCGTCGATGACGGTGAACTGCACCAGCCGCTCGTCAAGCTTCAACGCGCTGACCGCCGGTTCGCCGTCAACGCGCAGGTTAGCGCCCAGCACGACCGGGGCGGTCATTGCCTCATTGGCGTCGCCGTAGGCCTCGACCGCGGCGTCAAAGCTGCGCACGAAGTTGGCGAAGATCTGCGGGCCGAAGTCAAAGTCATGGTTGCCGATCGCCATGGCGTCGAAGCCGGCGGCGCTCAGCGCGATGGCGTCGAAGTAGGGCGGGCCGCGTTCGAGGCTGGCGGCGAAGGTCGGGCCGGCGAGCACATTGTCGCCCGTCGTCAATGAAAGAACCGGCGTCTCCGCGGCACGGGCCTCGGCCTGCAGGCGCCTCATCAGGGTTACGAAGCGGGCGATGCCGCCGCTCTGCCCTTCAGCCACCAACGCCGAGGCGCCATCGTTGCTGTGCAACAGGACCAAGCGACGATTGATCTGGCCATCGGAGAACACGCACTCGGCCTCGACCTGGGCGTCGACCCCCAGATCAAGGCCCAAATCTCGCGCCATATCGACGTCAGCGTCGGCGGGGCCCATCTCACCGGCGATCAAGGCGTCAGCGCCAAAGTCGATGCGGGGTCCACCGCGGTCGGGGAGAAGCTGCGCGGGCTCTGCTTCACAGCCCAGCACCAGCGCGCTCAGGGCGCAAAGGCCGGTCATCATCACTGCGGTCCGCACGGCCGCCGACCCGAAGACACGTCGCAAGCGCTGGCCCCTTCGCCAAAGACTGATAAGTCTCGTCCAGGGTCAAGCAGCGCGCCCGCATGGGCAAGAGATTTCACGTCGAAGGCGTGTGTCTGTGGGTCAGCGCTGGGGGCCACCGCCACAGGCTTCGGCGAATGCGGCGCTCAGGTTACGCAGGATATCGATGGATTCGCGGCACGTCGGGGCGTTGGCCACGTCGATGATGCGGTCGTCTTCAGCGCAGGTTTGGCTGCAGAAGTTGAAGAATTGCACCGCATCGCGGGGTCCGAGGCCCGCACAGAGGTCTTCGGGGTCATCGTTGGTGGCGCAGGGCGTAAGCCGCTCGCAGGCGTCGTTGCAGTTGTTGATGGCAGCAGCGCCTCTACACAGCTGCTGCAATGGCGCGCTCTGTTGGTGGGCGGACTGCAGCGACTCGATGCACTGATCAGGGCCGACGTTGGCGATGACCTCGGGGTTGCGCCCGCATTCTTCAATGCACAGGTCGAAGTACTGGCCGCGATTACGAGCGCTGACGCCAGCGCACAGGTCGGGCTCGGGCACGGCGGCGCAGTCGGTCAAGATGTCGCAGCCGTCCGCGCAATTGGGGCCTTCGCAGACGCCGCCCTCGTCGGTTCGAGCGTCGCAGTCGTTGTCACGCGCGTCGCAGATCTCGGCCTGGGGCTGGCCGGGGCGTGCGTCGCAAGCGATCTCGCCGTTCGCGCAGAAGCTCGCGCCCAAGGCGACGCACTCGCCGACGCCGTCCTGACATCGCAAGCCCGTGCCGATGACCGGCGCTTCATCGGTCGCGCCGTCGCAGTCGTTGTCGACGGCGTCGCAGCTCTCCTGCTCGGCGGGGATCACTGACCCCTCGCAGGCGCCGAGTTGGCCGTTCTCGCAGAGCTGTGAGCCGCCAACGCACTGGCCAACATCGCGCGTGCCGTCGGGGCCTTCGTAGCAGGCAGTGATGAGCGGGCCGCCGCGGCCATCGTCGTCGATCACGCCGTTGCAGTCGTCGTCGCGCCCATTGCACTTCTCGACGCCCGGCTGACCCGGTTCGGCGTTACAGATCGACGCGCCCTCGACGCAGATGGTCTCGCCATCACGTTCGCAGATGCCCGTCCCGTTGACGCAGGGCAGACCGACATCGCGCGGGCGGTCGTCGATCTCGCCGTCGCAGTCGTTGTCGCGGCCGTCGCAGACCTCGGGGGTCGGCTCGCCCGCGCTCGCATCGCAGACAACCTGACCAGCCGCGCAGACGGTGCTTCCGGCGCGCGCACATTCGCCGATGCCGCTCACGCAGCGCGCGCCGCCGCCCGGGTCGCCCTCGTCGACTGCGCCGTCGCAGTCGTCGTCGCGCCCGTTGCAGGTCTCGTCGCGCGGCTCGCCCGGCTGGCCGTTGCAGAACAAGTCGCCCGTGCGCAGGTCGCAGTCGCGGCGGCCGGGGCGGGCGCAGATGCCTTCACCGACGACGCATTCTTCGCCAATGCCGGGCACGTCGTCGATGCGGCCGTTGCAATCGTTGTCGACGGCGTCGCAGATCTCGGGCTGCGGCTCGCCGGGGGTCGCGGTGCAGGCCAGGACGCCGGCGCGCAGGTCGCAGGCGAGCACGCCCTCATCGCGGCACGCGCCCTGGCCCTCAGCGCAGCCTTCGCCCGCGCCCGGCACGTCGTCGATCGCCCGGTTGCAGTCGTTGTCGACGCCATCGCAGATCTCATTGGCAGGCAGCACCTGCTCCACGCAGCGGCCCCAGCCTTGCCCGTCGGCGTCGCAGCGCTGGGTTCCGGCGCGGCACACGCTCACCCCCTCGGTGCCCGCGGGGCCGTCATAGCAGCCGCGCTGAGCGCCCGGCTCGCACACGCATTGTTCGCCCGCGACGTCGTCGACGGCGCGGTTGCAGTCGTTGTCGACCCCGTCGCAGATCTCGGCCTGCGGCAGCACTTGACCCTGGCACTCGCCGAAGTCGCCGTCGCGGCAAATACGCGCGCCGGCCTGGCATTGACCGATGCCCTCGGTGCCGCGCGGACCGTCGTAGCAGGTCAACGTGATGGGGCTGCCGCGCTGGCCTTCGTCGATCTGGCCGTCGCAGTTGTCGTCGAGGGCGTTGCAGATCTCGGCGCGCGGCTCTTGGCGACGGACGCATTGAATGTCGCCCGCTTCGCATTGGGTCGAGCCCGCCGCGCAGATGCCGAGTTGGCCCGTCTCGCAGGCCTGACCGCCACCGGGGTTACCCTCGTCAGCTTGAGCGTCGCAGTCGTTGTCGAGGCCATCGCAGCGCTCGGCGACCGGGCGCCCGGGCGTGGCGTCGCAGGTGGCGGCGCCCGCGCCGTCGCAGACGATCACGCCCGCGTCGAGGCACTCGCCCAGGCCTTCGACGCAGCGCTCGCCCAGCGCGAAGTCTTCGTCGGTCTGGGCGTCGCAGTCGTTGTCGATGGCGTCGCAGATCTCGGCCCGCGGGGCGCCGGGGCGCGCGTCGCAGACCAGCGCCTGCCGCTCCAAGTCACAGACCTGGCCGCCAATACGGACGCACGCGCCCTGGCCTACCCGGCACTCGTCGCCCAGGCCGCGCACGTCGTCGGTCTCGCCGTCGCAGTCATTGTCGAGGCCGTCACAAATCTCGACGCCCGGCTCGGCCGCTTGGGCGGTACAGCGCAGCTCGCCGACCCGCAGGTCGCAGGCCAAGACGCCGTCAACGCGGCATTCGCCCACGCCGTCTGCGCACTGGGAGCCCACGCCACGCACATCGTCGATGGCGCGGTTGCAGTTGTTGTCTTCGCCGTCGCAGGTCTCGGGGGCGGGCACCACGTCGCCGTCGCAGGCGCTCCAGGATTGGCCATCGTTGGCGCACACCTGGGATCCGGCGCGGCACGAGCCGACACCGGCGGTTCCGGCGGGGCCGTCGTAGCAGGCACGCCGCTCGCCGGGCTCGCACACGCACTGGCCGCCCGGCACGTCGTCGATCTCGCCATTGCAGTCATTGTCGAGGCTGTCGCAGCGCTCGGCTTGCGGCAGAACCTGGCCGGCGCATGCACCAAACTGGCCGCGAATACAGGTCAGACGGCCGTCGCTGCACTCGCCGACGTTGCGGGTTCGACCGGGGCCTTCGTAGCAGCCGACGCGGATGGGCCCGCCTTCGCCGTCATCGTCCACGCTGCCGTTGCAGTCGTTGTCGAGGCTGTCGCAGCGCTCCGCTTCGGGGAAGACGGTCTGCACGCAGGCGAGGCCACCGCGCTGACAGGTGCGCACGCCGCGGTTGCACTCGCCGTTGAGACCGGTCGCGCAGTCTTCGCCGCCGCCGGGATCGCCCTCATCGGCTTGCTCGTCGCAGTCGTTGTCGAGGCCGTCACAGCGCTCGGCGACGGGCTCGCCGGGCCGCGCGTCGCAGGTGGAGTCTCCGTCGTCTCCGCAGACGATCGCGCCATTGGTCTGGCATTGCCCCACGCCCGCGGTGCAGCGTTCGCCCAGGCCGTAGCCCTCGTCGCTTCGGCCGTCGCAGTCGTTGTCGAGGGCATCGCACAGCTCAGCACCGGGCGCGCCCGGTCGGGCGTCGCAGGCCAGGTTGCCGGCGCGCAAGTCGCAGAAGAGCCGCCCGCTGCGGCGGCATTGTCCTTCACCCTCAGCGCAGCGATCGCCCAGGCCGGGCACGTCGTCGTCGATGCCGTTGCAGTCGTTGTCGACGCCATCACACGTCTCGGGGCGGGGCTCGCCGGCCACGGCGTTGCACACGATGCGCTGGTTGCGCACATCGCAGACCGTGCGGCCGTCGACCTGGCAGGCGCCGTCGCCCGCTGAGCAGAGTCGACCCACGCCCTCGGCGTTGTCGATCTCGCCGTCGCAGTCGTTGTCGAGGCTGTCGCAGATCTCGGCGTCGGGCGTCACTTCGCCTTCGCAGGCGCCCCAGCCTTCGCCGCCCGCCAAGCAGGTCTGGCGCCCACCGCGGCAGATGCCAACACCTTGGGTCCCGCGGGCGCCGGAGTAGCACCCGCGCGCTTCGCCGGGCTCGCAGACGCACTCGCCGCCGGGCACGTCGTCGTCGATGCCGTTGCAGTCGTTGTCGAGGCTGTCGCAGATCTCACGCTCAGGCAGCACCTGGCCGACGCAGGCGCCGAAGCCCCCCCGCTGGCAGATTTGGCGCCCACCGCGGCAGATGCCCACGCCTTGGGTGCGGCCGGGGCCGTCGTAGCAGCTTTGGGCCAGCGGACCACCGACCGGGTCGTCGTCGACGCCGCCGTTGCAGTCGTTGTCGAGGCCGTCGCAGGTCTCAGGCTCGGGCTGGGCGCCGGGCGCGCAGACCAAGTCGCCGCGGGTACAGGCCAGCACGCCACGCGCGCAGATGCCGGGCTCGCCGGTGTCGCATTGGCCGCCGGCGCCGGGGTTGCCTTCGTCGGCTTCGCCATCACAGTCGTTGTCGGCGCCATCGCAGCGCTCAGCGTTGGGGGCGCCGGGGCGCGCCGAGCAGGCCGCGGCGCCGTCAGGGCCACAGACGATCCGGCCAGCGGCCTGGCAGGCGCCTACGCCCGCTGCGCAGGCCGAGCCCAGGTCGAAGTCTTCGTCGATCGCGCCATCGCAGTCATCATCGAGGCCGTTGCAGATCTCGTCGACCGGCAGGCCGGGCAGGGCCGAACAGACCGTGTCACCCGCGTCTACGTCGCATTGCACGTTGCCGGAGCGTTCGCAGATGCCCACGCCGACGACGCAGGCGTCGCCCACGCCGCGCACGTTGTCTTCGACCCCATCGCAGTCGTTGTCGAGGCCGTCGCACAGCTCGACGTCCGCTTCGCCGGGCACGGCGTCGCAGATCAGGCGCCCAGCGCGCCCATCACAGACCAGCTGGCCGGCGGCTTCGCACACGCCGTCGCCCACCGCGCAGCCCTCGCCCGCACCGGGCACGTCGTCGAGCGCGCCGTTGCAGTCGTTGTCGACGGCGTCGCACAGCTCACCGGTGGGCAGCACGTCGCCGACGCAGGCCTCGAAGCCCGTGCCATCGGGCAGGCAGCGCTGCTGACCCGCGGCGCACGCGCCCACATCCTGGGTGGCCGCCGGACCGCCGTAGCAGGCCCGCACTTCGCCGGCTTCACAGGCGCAGACGCCGCCATCCACGTCATCGATGGCGCCATTGCAGTCGTTGTCGACCGTGTCGCAGAACTCGGGGGCGGGCAGAATTTGGCCGCGGCAGGCGCCAAAGCGACCGCCTGAGCAGGTCGCGCGGCCGCCGCGGCATTGGCCTTCGCCTTCGCTGCCGTCGGGGCCGTCGTAGCAAACCTGGGTGAGCGGCACGCCGTCGGCGTCGTCGACGATGCCATTGCAGTCGTCGTCGAGGCCGTTGCACACCTCGGCCACCGGCTCGTCGCCCGCTGCGCACACGATGGCGCCCGCGGTACAGGTCAGGACGCCGATGCCGCAGACGCCCGGCTCGCCGGTGACGCAGCCGCCGCCGCCGCCCGGGTTGTCCTCGTCGGTCGCGCCATCGCAGTCGTTGTCGAGGCCGTCGCAGGCTTCCGGTCCGCCGTCGATGGGCGCGGCACCGCAGACCGCGACGCCGTCGGGTCCACAGACGTTGACGCCCGCGACCGCGCAGACGCCTTCACCCGCGACGCACGCTTCGCCCGCGCCGGTGCTCTCGTCGATGATGCCGTCGCAGTCGTTGTCGCGGCCGTCGCAGCGCTCGTCGCCGGCGTCGCCGGGGGCCGCGTCACAGACGACGGCACCATCGGCACCGCAGACGCGCACGCCGTTGCGTTGGCAGACGCCATCGCCGGCCATGCAGGCCTCGCCGAGACCCAGGCCTTCGTCGGTGCTGCCGTCGCAATCATCGTCGAGGGCGTTGCAGATTTCGTTGCCGCGCGGGCCCGGCTCTCCGGCGCAGCGGACCACGCCCGCGGCGCCGTCGCAGACGCGCTCGCCGTCTCGGGCGCACACGCCGACGCCCACGGTGCAGGCTTCACCGACGCCGGCGATCCCGTCATCGATGGTGCCGTCGCAGTCGTTGTCGAGGCCGTCGCAGCTCTCGTCGCGGGGGAGGCGCTCGCCGACGCAGCGGCCGAAGAGGTTGTCGACGCAAGCCTGTCGGCCAGCGCGACATTCTCCCACGCCGGCGGTGCCGACGATGCCGCTGTAGCAGTCCTGGGTGTCATCGTCGGCGCATTCGCAGTCGAGGCCCTCGTCGGCTTCGCCGTCGCAGTCGTTGTCGAGGGTGTCGCAGATCTCGTTCGCCGGCAGCACCGCGCCGTCGCAGGCACCAAAAGCGCCCGCTTCACAGACCCGCGACCCGCTGCGGCACAAGCCGACGCCGGCGGTGCCATCAGGGCCGTCGTAGCAGCCCTCGGCGATCGCGCCGCCGTCTGCTTCGTCGGCGGTGCCGTCGCAGTCGTTGTCGATGCCGTCACAGGCTTCGACGACGGGCACGACCTCGCCGACGCACGCACCAAACGCACCGGCCACGCAGACGGCGCGGCCGCCGACGCAGAGGCCCACGTCGCGGGTCCCGTCGGCGCCGGAGTAGCAGGCGTCTTCGAGCGGCCCGTCCGGGCCCTCATCGACGCGGCCGTCGAGGTCTTCGTCGACGCCGTCACAGGTCTCGTCGGCCATGAAGGGCTCATCGTCGCCCTGGCAGAAGATCGCGCCTTGCACGCAGACGGTCACGCTGGGATCGCCTTGCTTGTTGGTGCAATCACGGTCGGCGCCGAGCACTGGGTCTTCGTCGATCAGGCCGTCGCAGTCGTTGTCGCGGGCGTCGCAGCGCTCGTCGGGTCCGATGCAGGGGCCCCAGGTTGCGCCGGCTTCGCAGGTGCGCGCCGCGTCGGCGCAGTCGCCCGTGCTGCAGTCCTCGATGGCGCCCGGCTCACACTCGCCGATCATGCCACCGACGCCGCCCGCGCCCGCTTCGCCGCCAACGCCACCGGCGCCGGCGTCAACGCCGCCCACGCCGCCGGCGCCGCCACCCACGCCGCCTTCGCCACCCTCACCGGCCTGGCCGCCTTCGCCACCCTCACCGGGCTGGCCGCCGAGCCCGCCGTTGCCGCCGGCGTTGCCGCCCAGGTCGACAGCGGCGTCGGTCATGTCGAGCCCACCGCCGTCATCGCAGCCAAAGAGCGCGAGACACAGCGTTGCGAACAAACAAATGCGCGTCATGACGAGTCCTTTCGGTCCAAATAAATCGAGCATGGGTCGGTTGGCCATGTCGCGCAACCAGTAGCCGCGACGGATCGAGCAAGGGTGGCCGGGCCGGCTGGCTTTGCCAGCGCCGGGCGCGACCGCGCAGACCATCTCAGCGTCGGTGATGATGCGGACGTTCTTTGAGGCGCATGCGCCGCAATGACGCGCATCCGGGCCGCCTGCGGCGCAGGGTTCGGATTTTTCTCTTTCGATTCAGGGTCTTCTGTCGGATTCTTTCGGCGACTGCTGTGATCACCACCCGCCTCCCTGGAGTCTGTCGATGAGCCGCGATCTTCTGCCCGACCGCATCTTGAGCCACGCCCGCGACCGGGGCGCATCGCCCGCCATCTGGCGGCAGGTTGGTGACCAATGGCAGGCCATCGACTGGGCGGCGTACGTCAAGACCGCCCGCGGGTTCGCCGGTGCGCTGCTGGAGATGGACTACGCCCCCGGCCAGAGCGTCGTCATCATGTCCAATAACGTCGCCGAGTGGGTGCTGACCGCGGCCGGCACGATGCTCGCGCGCGCCGTCTACACCGGCGTGTACCAGACGCTCAACCCCGAGCAGGCGGCGTACGTGATCGGGCATTGCGAAGCGCGGGTCGCGGTCATCGAAGACTTCCAGCAGTGGGAGAAGATCGAAGCCCAGCGCGCAAACCTGCCGGCGTTGGAGCGGGTGGTGATGATCCGCGATGCCGAGCGGGTCAGCGATCCGATGGTCATCGCGTTCGATGCGTTCGTGGCGGGTGGCGCCGATCATCAGGCCGCCGTCGACGCCCGGGTCGCTGAGCTTGAGGAGACCGACCTGGCGACGCTCATCTATACGAGCGGCACCACGGGCAATCCCAAGGGCGTCATGCTCGATCACCGCGCGCTGGCGTTCGTCGGCGGCGGCGCGATGGACCTGATCCCCAACGTGAGCGCCAACGATACGAGCGTGTCGTACTTGCCGCTCTCGCATATCGCCGAGCAGGTCTTCTCGATCCTGGGGCCGGGCAGCATTGGCTACTCGATTTGGATGTGTCCCAGCATTCCTCAACTCAAGGACGTGCTGGTCGTGGCGCGCCCGACGCTCTTCTTGGCCGTGCCGCGGGTCTGGGAGAAGTTCAAGGCTGCGCTGGAAGGCAAGCTGGGCGATGCGAGCGGAATCAAGGCGGCTATCGTCAAATGGGCCCGCGGCGTCGGCGCTGAGGCGGGCGCGCATCTGGTCGACACCGGTGAGCCGAGCGGCCTGCTCGGGCTCAAGTATCGCGTCGCCGACAAGCTGTTCTTCAGCAAGCTCAAGGCCCAACTCGGGCTCGACCGCCTCAAGATCGCGGTCACCGGCGCCGCGCCCATCGGCGACGACGTGCTGGCGTTCTTCTTGTCGTGCGGCATCGTCATTCACGAGGTCTACGGACAGTCTGAAGACACCGGGCCGACGACCTTCAACCAGCCCTCTCCGGGCAAGCGTCGGCTGGGCACCGTGGGCCTGCCCTTCCCCGGGGTTGAGGTGAAGATCGCCAACGACGGCGAGATCCTCGTGCGCGGACCCAACGTGTTTCAGGGCTATTACAAGAACCCCGAGGCGACCAAAGAGACGCTCGTCGACGGGTGGTTGTATTCGGGCGACATCGGCAGCTTCGAGGACGGCTTCCTGCGCATCACCGATCGCAAGAAGGACCTCATCATCACCGCGGGCGGCAAGAACATCGCGCCTCAGAAGCTCGAGAAGTTGCTGCGCCAAATTCAGGGGATTGGGCAGGCCGTCGTCATCGGCGATCGACGCAAGTACCTCTCGGCGCTGCTGACCATCGATGCCGAGGCCGGCCCCGCCTTCGCCAAGAGCCAAGGGTGGCCGACCGAGGTCCACGACCTCGCCGAGCATCCGGCGTTTCGGGCGCACGTCGAGGCCGGCGTCGAGACGGCCAACGCAGAGCTGTCGCGCTATCAGACGATCAAGCGCTTCGCGGTCGTGCCCGTCGACTTCACCGTCGAGGGTGGCGAGTTGACGCCGACGCAGAAGGTGAAGCGTCGCATCGTCAACGAGAAATATGACGCTGAGATTGAGGCGCTGTACGCCGACGCCTGATCATTGAGGCGCTGCGCTGCTCAGGCTGACCGCCAGCGAGGCCTGCTAAGTGGGCAGGTCAGGCTGACCGACGGCGACGCCGCAGCAACATCGGCGCCCCCACCAGCAGGATCAGCCCGGCCGGCCACCCGCCGCCCGGCACCCACACGCTGCAGTCGACGACAGAGGTGCCGCTCAACCCCGACGGTCCACCATCGGCCCGGTTGCTGGGCACCAGCGGATCGTCGTCCTCGCCATCCAGCAAGCCATCACCGTCGGTGTCTGGGTTGACCGGATCCGATTCGCCCGTATCGAGCCGGCCATTGCGGTTGCGATCTTCGGACCCGTCTTCAAGGCCGTCCTCGTCGCTGTCACGGCGGTTGGGATCCGTCTCGCGCTCGGCGTCATAGAAGCCGTCCTGGTCGCGATCCTCGATGCCGTCGTCGATGCCGTCACGGTCAGAGTCTGCGACCAGCGGGTTGGTCTCGCCGGGGCCGCGCAGGCCGTCCTGGTTGGCGTCCTCGACCCCGTCTGGGAGGCCATCTTCGTCTGTGTCGGACTTGCAGGGGTCCATCTCGGTGCCGACATCTACGACGCCATTGAGGTCGAAGTCTTCGACGCCATCGGGCACGCCGTCGCCATCAGAGTCGGGGTTGTTGGGATCGAGGCAGCCGCTGTCGATCTCGACGGTGTCTGCGATGCCGTCGTCGTCGGAGTCAGCCGCGTCGCGATCGTCGCTCGGGTCGAGAGGATCGCGGCCGCCGCCCACCTCGGCGCCGTCAAACTCGCCGCCGCGATCGCTGTCGCGATCGTTGGGATCGGTCTCGTCGTCGTCGACGCGGCCGTTGTGGTTGGCGTCCTCGATGCCGTCGGGCAGGCTGTCGCCGTCCGTATCGCCGAGGGTCGCGTCCGTCGGGTTCTCACCGTTGACTTCAACGCCGTCGAGGATACGATCGCCGTCGCTGTCGGGCGAGAGGGGGTCGGTCTCGCCCTCGTCACGCACACCGTCGAGGTTTGTGTCTTCAGCGCCGTCCGACAGGCCGTCGTTGTCGGAGTCGTCGTTGGCTGCGCCGGTCTCGCCCACGTCGCGCCGGCCATTGGCGTTGCGGTCTTCGAGGCCGTCAGGCAGGCCGTCGCGGTCGGTGTCTTCGTCCAGCGGATCAGTCGGGTCGTCGCCCAGCACCTCGGTGCCGTCGAGCACGCCATCGCCGTCGCTGTCGGGGTTCTCCGGATCTGTCTCGCCCGGATCGCGCTGGCCGTTGCGGTTGGCGTCTTCGACGCCGTCGGCCAGGCCATCCTGGTCGGTGTCGGCGAAGGTCGTGCGATCGTCGGCAGGTCGGAGTGGATCACGACCGGCCGCGATCTCGACGCCGTCGGGCTCGCCGCCGCCATCCGTATCGGCGCGGCGCGGATCGGTCTCGCCCGCATCTTGGACGCCGTTGAGGTTGACGTCTTCGAGCCCATCGCCCAGCCCATCGCCATCGCTGTCGGCGCGCAGCGGGTCGGTCTCGAGGGGCAAGAGATCGTCGCCGAGCCGCACCTCACCATCGCCGTCGGCGTCCTCGATGCCGTCGAGCACCCCGTCGTTGTCGCTGTCGGGTCGGCTCGGGTGTGTCTCGCCAGCGTCTTGGGTGCCGTCGGCGTCGCGGTCCTCTTGACCGTCGAGCAGGCCGTCACCGTCGGTGTCGACGCTCAGCGGATCGCTGCGGTTGCTGCCGTTGCGCTCAATGCCGTCGCGAATGCCGTCGCCGTCGCTGTCGGGGTTGCGGGGGTCGGTCTCGCCGGGATCGCGCCGCCCGTTGAGGTTGCGATCTTCGGCGCCGTCGCTCAGCCCGTCGTCGTCGGTGTCGGGCACGATCGGGTTCGTCTCGCCCGCGTCGAGGACGCCGTCGCGGTTGACGTCTTCCTGCCAGTCGGCCAACCCGTCGCCGTCGGTGTCGACGAAGGCCAGCCGATCGTCGACCGCGTTGAGCGGATCGCGGCCGGGCGCCACCTCCGCGCCGTCCAGCTCGCTGCCCCCGTCGGTGTCGGCGAAGAGCGGGCTGGTCTCACCGACATCGACGATGCCATCGCGGTTGGCGTCCTCGACCCCATCGGCCAGGCCGTCATCGTCGCTGTCGGATCGCAGGGGGTCGGTCTCGTTCGCGTCGCGGCGGCCGTTGTGGTTTGCGTCTTCGATGCCATCCGAGAGCCCGTCACCGTCGGTGTCGGCCACCAAGGGGTCGGTCTCTCCCGGATCGCGCTCGCCGTTTCGGTCGGCGTCCTCGACGCCGTCGTCGATCCCATCGCCGTCTGAATCAGGCCGGCGCGGGTCCAGCTCGCCATCGTCCACCTGCCCGTTTCGATTGAGATCTTCATCGCCGTCGAACAGGCCGTCGGCGTCGGTGTCGCGCACCCCGGGATCGGTCTCGTCATTGTCGACCATGCCGTCGTGGTCAGCATCTTCAATGCCATCGGGGATGCCATCGGCGTCCGTGTCGGAGAGGTTGGGATCGGTCAGACCGGAGTTGCGCTCGATCAGGTCGCTGAGGCCGTCATCGTCGGAGTCGGCTGACAGCGGGCTGGTCTCGCCGAAGTCCGGCCGGCCATTGCGGTTGGCGTCTTCTTCGCCGTCGAGCAGGCCATCGCCATCGGTGTCGGCGCGGGTCGGGTCGCTCTCGCCCACGTCGATCCGCCCGTTCTGGTTGCGGTCTTCGAGGCCGTCGGGCAGGCCATCGTTGTCGGTATCGGTGCGGCGCGGGTCGGTCTCACCGGCGTCAACCCGGCCGTTGCGGTTGCGGTCCTCGACGCCGTCATCGATGCCGTCTTCGTCGGTGTCGGCGCGCACTGGGCTGGTATCGAGCGGCCCGATGATGCCATCGCGATCGGCGTCTTCGAGGCCATCGGGGATGCCATCCTGGTCGCTGTCGGGCTGCAACGCGCTGCTCTCGCCCGCATCGAGTTGGCCGTTGCCGTTGCGGTCTTCGAGGCCGTCGATCAGGCCGTCGTCGTCGGTGTCGGCGTCGTTGGGATCGCTCTCACTGCCGTCGACGCGGCCATTGCGGTTGCGGTCTTCGGCGCCGTCGGGCACGCCGTCGCCGTCGGTGTCCTGGTCTTGCGGGTTGGTCCCGCCCTGGCGCTCGATGCCGTCGGGCAGGCCGTCATCATCGGTGTCGGGGTCGTTGGGGTCGGTCTCATCGGCGTCGAGCACGCCGTCGCGATCCAGGTCTTCCTGGGTGTTGCTCAGCCCGTCGTTGTCGGGATCGAGGAACGGCACGACGTCGTCGATCGGGAAGAGCGGATCGCGCCCGGCCGCGACCTCTTGGCCATCCGCCTCGCCGCCACCGTCGGAGTCGCGTTGACGCGGATCGGTCTCGGCCAGGTCGACCGCGCCGTCGCCGTCGGTGTCCTCGAGGTTGTCGGCGAGGCCATCGCCGTCGGTGTCGGGCAGTCGTGGATCGGTGCCCGTGCGGCGCTCCAGCCCGTCATTGAGGGTGTCGCCGTCGGTGTCCGGGTCGAGCGGATCGGTCTCGCCGTCGTCGAGTTGTCCATCGCCG
>JBNMOZ010000030.1:0-19301 GCA_051276005.1 Bradymonadia bacterium
GGGCTGATCGCGGTCGGATCGGGGGGCATCAAACCCTGTGTCTCTGCCCATGTGGGCGATCAGTTCGGCAAATCGAACTGGCACCTGCTGCAAAAAATCTACAACGCGTTCTATTTCATCATCAACTTCGGCTCGGCCTTCGCGACGCTGATCATCCCCTGGATCCGCGGCAAGGAGATCAGCCCCGGTGTCTATGAGGGCAGCGTCAGTTGGGCGTTCGGCGTACCCGGCATCTTGATGGGCCTGGCCACGATCGCGTTCTGGATGGGCCGCCACTCCTTCGTGCACGTGCCGGCGACCCACCCGGGCAAGAAGGGCCTGCTCGACGTGCTCGCGGGCGCGGCGCTGTTCATGGTCATCGGCTTCCCGATCTTCTTCATGGGCATGATGGCCGACTGGTTCAGCCTCAAAGATGACGCGGGCAAGATCATCGAATGGGGCGGTATCCCGTCGGTGTGGATCGTCTGCGCGATCATCTCGGCGGTCTGCCTGGTGCTGTTCACTGTGCTCTTCAGCATTCGCCAGCGCATCGAGCCCGACGACGGCTTCCTGGCGCTGACCTTCTTGGCCATCAAGTCCAAGATCACCCGCAAAGACGTGGGCCCGGGCGTCGCGCCGACCTCGGCCAACGTCGACGATCTGCGCAACCACTGGCTGTACGGCTCGGTGGCGCGCACCCACGGCAGCCGCGTGGCCGAAGGCCCCATGGCGGTCTGGAAGATCATCAGCGTCTTCATCTTCATCTGCGTGTTCTGGGCGCTCTTCGACCAGCACTCCTCGACCTGGATCGCGCAGGCCAAGGACATGGATCGCGTGATCGATCTGTCGATGACTGGGTTCATCGTCTTGGGCGCCTTGATGGGCCTGCTGATGGGCTTCATCGTCGTCATCAGCGTGTCGAGCCAGGTGGTCGCGCGGTGGGCGCTCATCATCACGGGCTTCATCGCCGGCGCCAGCGTCGCGTTCATCTTAGGCGCCATTGCAAGCGTGGCCGCCGCGCTCGTCGCCGGCGATGCGCCCGCCGAAACCTCAATTTCGTTCATGATATTCAGTATTCTGGGCGGTGGCCTGGTCGGCGCCGCCGTCTTCACCGCCGTTGCCCGCGTGACCACCTCAAAGTGGCTGACCTTCGCGATGCTCCTCATCATCGGCTGCGGCTACGGCTACTTGATGGGGCTGACCGGCCCGCACGAGCTGCAGCCCTCGCAGGTCCCCGCCCTCAACCCCTTCATGGTGATGGTGCTCATCCCGCTGACGACCTTCGGGCTCTACCCGCTGCTCGACAAGCTCGGCTGGACGACGCATCCGTTGCGCCGCATGACGATGGGCATGATGGCCGCGGGCTTCTCGTTCGTCATCGTCGCGCTCATCCAGCAGCAGCTCGACGACGGCGAGACGATGCACATCGCCTGGCAGATCCTCCCGTATCTGGTGCTGACGCTGGCCGAAGTGATGGTCTCGATCACCGGGCTTGAGTTCGCATACACCCAGGCGCCCACCCGCATGAAGTCGGTGATCATGGGCTTCTGGCTGTTCAACGTGAGCCTGGGCAACCTGCTCGTGGCGCTCATCGCGCAGATGCCCGAGTTGGAGCCCGAGAGCTTCTTCTGGCTGTTCGCCTGGCTGATGTTCGGCGCCGCCTCTCTGTTTGCACTGCGCGCTAAGTTCTACCGCTACAAGGACTACTCGCAGGACGACGCCAAGGCCGATGCCAAGGCCGACCCTGAGACCGCGGAGACTTTCGCTTAATGGGACTCTTCGATTTCCTGTCGCCCAAGCCCGAAAAGAAGATCGCCAAGGCCCTCAAGCTGATGGCCGAGGATCGCTTCGCCGAGGCGCGCCAGCTGCTCCTCGACGTCGACGACGACGGGGCCCGCGCCACCCTCGCCGAGACCGCCGTCGGGCTGGTGAAGATGAACCTCGACAAGGCCAAGGCCTGGGCCCGTGCCGGCAATGGCGCCCAGGTGGATGACCACCTCGAACGCGCCCACCGGTTTCACGCCGGCGGCTTGGAGGCGCTCTTCGAGACCACCCAAGCCGAGATCACCCGCATTCGGCGCCGCGCCGATCATGGCAAGGTCTGGGATGGTTTGGCCACCGCAGCCGCGCGCCGCGCCCGACTGGGCGTCGATCCCACCGACCCGGCCTGGGTCGCCCGCAACGCCGGCGCGATCTGCCTGTCCGTGCCCGACGACAAGGTCGATCGCAGCGGTCTCGCCCGGCTGACGATCAACCCCGAGCCCCGAATTTACGAGCCGGAGACGCTGCAGGGGTTGGCCGACGCGGCCGCGATGACCGCCGCCCTGCGCGACGTCTATCCCGCCGCGATGACCGTCGACGCCACCCACGGCGAAGCCGCCTGGCAGACGATCAACGGCCACCCCGAAGCGACCGTCCAGCGGCTGCTCGAGGAGCGCGGGGAAGATCCGGTGGTTCACTTCGAGCTCGGGCGCGCCGCCTGCGCTTTGGCCGACTACGCGGGCGCCGATCTGGCCTTCGCGGAGTTCGCGACCCTCGCCGGCGGACACCAACAGCTCGGCGCGGTGCACTCTGCAGATGCCCGCGCGCAGGTGCTCGCGCACATGGGCGAGACCGCCGAAGCGCTTGCGGTGCTCAAGAGCGCACGCAGCAACACGCCGGGGCTCGCCCAACCGCTCTACGCTGCGTTGCTGGTCATAGAGGGCCAGCTTGATGCGGCCGAGAAGGCGATCCGAAAGCTCAGCCTCGACACCCGCGACGAGCGCCGCGCTTGCATCATCGAGGCGTACGGCATCGCGCGCGTCCGCCCGGCTTTGCTGGAGAAGTATCCGCTGCTGCTCGGCCTGCCCGCCGCCACGGACGCCGAAGAGATGCGCCAGCGTCAGGCGATCCAGCACGCGCTGGAGTCGAGCATCGGCGAGACCCACGCCCGCTTCGAATAGCTTTCCTCAAGGTCGCAGTGCTCGGAGCACGCGATCCGTGCCCAGCGCGCGATCCGTGCTCAGCGCGCGATCCCTGCCCAGCGCGCGATCTGTGCTCAGCGCGCTTTGGGCGACTGGCGCGGCAACTGCCAGCCGCCAAATGCCGCTTCGAGAGCCAGAGCGCCCGCGATGGTGACGTGGTCTTGAAAGTGGCTGCCGATCACCTGGACGCCCAGCGGCAGGCCGGCCTTGTCCAACCCCATCGGCACCTGCGTCGCCGGCATCTCTAAAGCGTTGACCACCGCGGTGTTCACCCAATCCGTGGGCGTGAGCAGCGGCCGGTAATGCCGCGGCGCCGTGCGGGTGTAGGGCGGATGCAGCCACAGGCCGTCGCCCAGCAACTCGACCATGTGAGCGCGCAACTCCACGCCCTCTTGCAGCGCCTTCTCAAGTCCATTGGGCAGCCGATTTGCGACCCGCTCCAAGCCGACCAAGCCCAGCGTCGCCAACGAATGCGGCGATCGACGCCGCGCCCAGCGCAGCAACTCGCGGCCCAACTTGGGCTCGGCGCCCCCGGTCAGCAGCGCGCCGAATGACTCATGTTGGGCGGCGTTCATGCGCGCGCTCCAGATGAACAACGCCTTGCCCAAGAGCGGGACCGAGCGCTCTTCGACCCGGGCCCCGCGGGCTTCGAGGGCGTCCGCGGCGTCGCGCAAGCAGCGGCGCAGGTCTTTGGACACCCGCCGCCACGCCTCAGGCACCAGGACCACGCGTCGACCGGTGAAGTCGACCGCCTCGGGATCCAGCAGCGCGTGGTCTTCGCACACCGGATCGGCGCCGTCGGCCCCCGCGATGACGCGCAGCATTGGCATGAGATCTTCGGCGCGCCGGGTGAGCGGACCGGTGCCCAGCATGCGGATCGCGTCGCCTTCAGGCGCGGGGTACTGCCCGGTACACGGCACCAGCCCGCCGGTGGGCTTGTGGCCAAAGACGCCGTTGAAGAACGCGGGCATACGAATAGATCCACCGATGTCGGACCCTAAGCCGAAGGGCGACGCGCCCGAGCCCACAATGGCGCCCTCCCCGCCGCTGCTGCCGCCCACGATCCGCCGCGCGTCATAGGGATTGCGGCTGCGGCCATAGATCGGGTTGACGCTCTCCATCCACATGCACAGCTCAGACGTATTGCTGACGCCGAGTGGGATCGCGCCGGCCGCCCGCATGCGCGCGACGGTCACCGCGTCCTGACTCGCGACAGTGCCCTTGCGCACCAGGTGGCCGCCCGTATGCGGGCTGCCGGTCAGCGCGAAGCTCTCCTTGATCGTGCAGGGCACGCCGGCAAACGGCGGCAGCGATTCGCCCGCGTCGCGCGCTACGTCGACCGCCTCGGCCTCTGCGAGGGCAGCCCCAAACCGGGTATGCACCAGCGCGTTGATGGTCGGGTTGACCCGGCGGGCCTGCTCGATGTGGGCCTGAACGACCGCCCTCGCCGTGGTCTCACCGTCACGAATCCGCTGCGCCAGCGCGCGCGCCGAGGCTTGAATCAGGTGCATTTCATCGCTCCGTACCGGTCAATGGGTGGGCTTTGACGACACGCAGGCTTGCATGTCGGGGCCTGATTCGCTATCCCTCAACTGGTCATACCAGTTGCGTTGGAGCGTGCATATGCTGCCTGTCGTCGTCGCCCTCTTCGCGGGCGCTCTCGTTTGGAGTGTCTTGGAGTACGTACTGCACCGGTTCGCCGGGCATGTCGCTCGGGGGCGCATTCACTTCTCCCGCGAGCACTTGCGGCATCACGGCACCCCCGACTACTTCTCGCCGGCCTGGCAGAAGGTGCTGACGGCCGCCATCGCGGTGCCGATCGCCGGCCTGACCTGGGCTGCGCTCGCCGGCGCTGCCGCGGGGATCGCGTTCGCCATCGCCTTCGGGCTGGCCTACTTCACCTACGAGTGGCTCCACACGCGGCTGCATACCCACGCACCGCGCACCGCATATGGGGCCTGGGCCCGTCGCCACCACTTTCATCACCACTTCGGTGATCCCGAGCTCAACCATGGGGTGACCAGCCCCCTCTGGGACATCGTATTTCGCACCCATGCCCCCGTGCGGCATGTCGCCGTGCCGCGCAAACGCGCTATGCGGTGGCTGATCGGTCCCGACGGCGCCTTGCGGCCTGCGCACGCCAAAGAGTACTCGCTGACCGATGGCCGGCTGGCTCGCGCCTGAGCCGCGATGGCGCGCCCCCCGGTCGGTCTCGCCCTCATGCCAGCCTTGCTTTGTGGCCGTAACTCCCGCAGGGTGCGCGCGCGTTCCGTAGACGTCTCGTGCAGTGAACTCTGGGGAGACCAATCACAGCGAGGAACGCGACGAGCAACCAAAAGAGGTTCACAATGCAGGGTATTTTGGGCGAAAAGGTCGGCATGACCGCCATCTTCAACGAAGAGGGTCAGCAGATCCCGGTCACCGTGATTCGCGTCACGGGCAACCGCGTGTGCGGCAAGCGCAACGTCGAGCGTGACGGCTACTCCGCCATCATCGTCGGCTTCGGCGAGCGTCCGGCCAAGCGGGCCACGCGCCCCGAGCGCGGCTTCTTCGCCGCCGCCAACATGATCGTCGAGCGCGACGGTCGCGAGTACGTCAAGCGCTACGTGCGCGAGTTCCGCATGACCCCCCAGCAGGTCGACGCCCATGAAATTGGCGACACGCTCAGCCCGAGCGACCTCTTCAACGAGGGCGGCGTCTGCGACGTGACCGGCACCAGCAAGGGCCGCGGCTTCGCCGGCGTCATGAAGCGCCACAACTTCCGCGGCGGCAAAGCCACTCACGGTGTGCACGAGTACTTCCGCCACGGTGGTTCCATCGGCATGAACACCAGCCCCGCGCGCGTGTTCAAGAAGCGCAAGATGCCCGGACAGCTCGGCAACGCGCGCAGCACCGTCCAGAACATGGCCGTCGTGCGTATCATCGAAGAAGACGGCCTGTTGCTGGTCCGCGGCGGCGTCCCGGGTCCCAACGGCGGCATGGTCATGATCAAGAAGGCCGTCAAGCGCCGTCATTGATTCGGCTCTTCAGGTCGACTGTTCAAGTCGGCTTGGTCTGACGCTGAGTGGCCTCGCGCCTCAGGCCCACCCCGCAGGCAGGCGCCCGTCAAAGACGTGACGCGCCGGCCCTTGCATCCAAACCTCACTGCTGTTGCCGCCACCTTGCGCTGTGGCCTCGGTCTGCGCTGAGTGGCCGACGCGCAGTCGACCGCCCGGCAACTGCACCTCGACCTCGCCCTTGAGATGCCCGGCTGCCCAACCGGCCGCGACGGCAGCGCACGCACCCGTGCCACAGGCCAAGGTCAGGCCGGCCCCCCGCTCCCAGACCACCAGATCGAGCCGATCGCGGCCGCTCGCGTGCGCGAACGACACATTCACGCCCTGGGGGAAGCTCGGATGCGTGCTCAGCCCAGGCCCGACGCGCGCGATCTCGACATCGGTCCAGGGCGTGTCGCGATACAAAACAAAGTGCGGGTTTCCGGTGCAGACCGGATGTCCGTCGAAGACCGCCCCACCCCATTCGACGCGCCGTATGGCATCGACGCGCGCCGCCCCCATCTCGATGCGAAAGTCGGCGCCGTGCCGCTCGACGGGCAACACCCCCGCCCCGGTCGCGATAGCGGGCCCCAACTCGCCCCGCGCCGCGAGCGCCCCTGCGACACAGCGCAGACCGTTGCCGCACATCTCGGGGCTGCTGCCATCGGCGTTGAACACCACCATGCCCGCCTCGGCGCGTGGGTCAGCGGTGATCAGAAGCACCCCGTCGGCACCGATGCCGAAATGCCGATCGCAAAGGTGGGCCACCTGGGCCGGCGTGGGCCAGCGACCGCCCAGGCGTCGATCCAGCACGATGAAGTCGTTGCCCAGGCCCTGCCACTTACTGAAGTGCATCGTCATCCATCCTGTCGTCTCGCTCCGGCGATGCTCGGCGCCGCCTGTGCTCGACCGTTGCGCTCTTCTGCCTCAACCTCGGCGCGACGCGACGCGACGCGACTCGCCGCGTCGGCCGCGCGCGCGTCGAGCACGTCGACCGCCTGTACGTCACGCGCACGCTGCTGCAACTCGGTCTCTGCTTCGCTGAGCGCGGCGCGCGCCGCCTGCGCGTCTGCCTGAGCCGCTACGAGGGCGACCCGAAGTCGGGCCAGGTGTTGCCGCCGACGCGCTTCACGATCCATCCGCGTCACCGCGCCCACCGCAGGCGGCATGGCGGCCTTCTGATACTGCGCGTCGACGGATTGTAGACGCTCAAACGCCGCATCCACCCGTGTTTTCGCGTCGCGCCGTCTCTCAACGGCGCGGGCCTGCTCTCGGCTGCGCACCGCGCGCAGCACCTCGCGTTGTCTCTTTGACATCCCAGCGCGACCCATCAATTCAGCCCGCCTTGACAGCATCGGGCACTTTGGGCATCGTACGGGGCCTTTCGTCCTGACCGAAGGACAACCTTCGCAGGCCTGACCCAAGGAGTTCCGCGTGGCACGAGTGACCGTAGAAGATTGCCTTGAGCGCATCGTCGACCAGTTCGCTTTGGTCCACCTCACTGCGCTGCGCTACCGGCAGCTGCACCGCGGCGGTCCCCCGCTCGTGAAGAGCAAGAACAAAGACATCGTGACCGCGCTGCGCGAAGTGGCCGCTGACAAGGTGCGCTTCCGCGAGCCCGTTCAGGAGATCTTGCTGGCCTCGACCCGCGCGATGACCCAGGACTTCCAGGGCCTCACGCGAGACCAGCTCGACAACAACACCCCCCTCATCTAGCCGAGACGCAGGCGGCTTATTCAGCCGCCGCTCTCCCCTCTTCGCTCAACTGTTGGTGCTGCCGGTGCGCTGAGACCTTGGTCTCGCACCTGCACTGTTGCGTCCCCTCTATACGCTCTCCTACGCGAGCGTATAGAGCGTATCCAGCAGGCGATACTCGCCCAGCTCGGCGATGGCCTGGACGACCTTGGGATAGCTGATCGACAGCTCGGCGAAGCGCGCGCCGGGCAACCACATCAGCATGGTGCGGCGAACAGCGGTGCAGGTCGCCGTCGCGGGCGTCCCGCGGACGAGGGAGATCTCGCCGAAGACGTCGCCTTCACGCAGCTGCGTGAGGATCTGCGGCTCGAGTTCACGCTGCACCGACACCTGCACGCGGCCGTCGAGCACGATGAAGAGCCCCGGCGCATGCTCACCTTCCGTGATGATCGCCTCGCCTGGATGCGCCAAGCGCGACTCGAAGCGAGTGATCAAGGCGCCGCGCCGCTCGGCATCCAGGCCGTTAAACAACGACGAGAGCCGCATCAGGTTGCCGACCATGCGATCGCAGACCTGCCGAGCCAGCGCGTCGAGCAGCGACTGCGCGCCCTGTCCGAGCGCATCAAGCACGCCGCGCTTGAGCTCGAACGCCTCGACCGCGCCCATCGCCGAGACGGTTGCGATGCGCGGAGAGTCGGTCACGAGGGCCATCTCACCGAAGACGTCGCCCTCTGCGACGCAGCCCAACTCGGCCGCGGCAGCGCCATGCATGCGCACGACACGCGCCTCGCCGAAGACGATGATGTGCACGCTGTCGCCCGCTTCGCCTTCGGTGAGCAAGACCTCGCCGTCAGCCATGCGTCGCAAATGTATGGCCTCGGCCGCGATACGAAATGCCGGCGCTGGCAGGTCGCTGAGCAACGCGAACCGCGGCAATCGGTCGGGAAAGTGGGCGCCACGGATGATGTCGATGGCCCGTCGCTCGATCTCGGCGACCACCGCTGAGAAGTCGTCGGGTAAGGCCGCCAGATCGGAGGCGCTCGGCGCAGGCGTCGCCATCTCGAAGATCGGATCGCCCCATTGCTGGTTGGCCGCCCGGGCGTATTGGCCCGTGAGCAGGCTGTAGCCGCGCTCGATCAGCTCGCTTGGCCCGCCATGCAACTCAAGCAGCTTGATGCTCCAGAGCGCGCGCAAAGGAAAGCCACCAAACGTGAAAGCGTCGACGCAGCTTCGCAAAATCCGAAAGCCACTCTCGCGCCGGCCCAGCCCGATCAACAGCTCTGCGGCGCGCCCTCGCAACCGATAGTCGAGGGGCGCCCGGCGCATGTGCGCGAGGCATGAACGAACGGCCGACTCCGAGACCGCAATCTTGGCCTGGGCGTCATCGGCTTGGGTGGGGTGCATCATGCTCTCAGCGGTGGGCGGCAAGATCTCGACCATAGCAACCGGATCGCCTGGGCTCAACGCTGCGGCCGATCTCGCTCAGCCAGCGGGCGGCATCATCGTTGAATCCAGAGCCGGGACTCGCCGCGGGCCGCGCACTCGAACAGGTCGGCCACGCCGTCGCCATCCAGATCGGCCACCCCAAAGTCGGTGGTGGCCAGGTCGAGCCCCACGCTGAAAGCAGCGGACGCCTCAAAGAACTGTGCCTCGCCGTCGTTGAGCAGCAGCACACTGCGAAACGGCTCGATGTCGCCATCGGCGAACAACAGCCCAAACACCGCAACCACGATATCCACGTCGCCGTCCCCGTCCACGTCGGCGACCACGCTCTCGAACGCCGGCAGCAGCGGCATGCCCTGGATGCGCCGATTCTGCTCTTCAAAGTTCGCTTGGCCGTCGTTGATGAAGACCGCGATCGGCGGCGTTCCCGGTCGCGAGATGCCCTCAATATAGTCCTGGGGCAGCAGCACATCGAGGTCGCCATCTGCGTCTAGATCGGCCAACTCGGCGTGCAGCCAGTCGCCCGGGAAGTCGTCGAATGGCGACGGCGCCTGCACGAAGCGTCCGCCCGCGTTGAGCAGCAACCGGTTGCTGGCACCGGCAAACTGGTCGCTGATGTTGTCGACGACGATGACCAGGTCGGGCAGCCCATCTCCGTTGAGGTCGCCGTGCCCGAAGTCATGGTCGTGCACGTCGCGCAGGTCGAACGCCACCGCGCCGGGCACCTCGACGAAGTTGCCTGCGCCATCGTTACTGTAGAGCCGGTCAGGGCCATCCATGAGGTTCGAGTCGGGGTTGCCGGTTTGCAGCGTCAGCAAGTCGAGGTCGCCGTCGCCGTCCGCGTCGATGAAGTCGGCGTCGTAGCTCGGCCCGCGCGCGGGGTGAGCGGGCACATGGACGAACTGGCCGTCGCCGCGGTTCTCGAAGAAGAAGTTTCGCGGGCTTGAGAGGTTGGCCACGATGAGGTCGGCGTCGCCATCGCCGTCAGCGTCGCCCAGTCGAGCGTTCATGCCGTTGCCTTGGGGGCTCAGCGCCCGGGCCTCGAAGCGGCCGGTGCCGTCGTTGATGTGCACGCCTGCAGGCTGGTCGACGCGGCCCAATCCGCCGACGGCGCCGTTCGCGGTCACCATGTCCAGGTCGCCATCGCCGTCTACATCGAGCACGGAGACGTCGTTACAGTCGCCAATGGCCTCGAAGCGGCCGTCGGTCTCGTCGTCGAAGGCGCGGTAGCGGAACGCGCCCGGCAAGGTCACGCCGCGGCCGTCGGCGTTGCGAATGGTCACATCGACCACGCCGCGCTCGCCGGCCGGCGTAACGATGCGCCACAGCGTCGTGTCGTCTTGGGTGAGGCGACGGGGGGCGCGTTGGCCGAATTGAACGCTCAGGCCCGCCCGCAGATCGATGCCCGTCAAGCGCAGGTTGGCGTAGCCAGGCGTCAGGCCAGTGGGCGGATCGAGGGCGGGTTCGACGTAGATGATCCCCTCACGGCGCAGCCCCTCGATGCCGTCGGGGTTGGTCACCCGAACGTCTGCGGGTCCGGCGTCATTCGGCGGCACGATGGCCTCGATCAGCGCCTCGCACCCGGCCTCTACGACCCGCGTCAACTCGGCATCGATGCCGTCGAAGGTGACGTTCGCGTCGCGATCGAAGTCGCTGCCGGTGATCCGCACGAGGGTGCCGCCCCAAACCGGGACCTCGACGGGCTCCACGTCGCGGACCACCGGCTGAACGCCGTACACCAGTAAGTCGTCGGCGCGATAGGCGCGACCGTCGGGGTTGGTGATCTCGATGAGCACCGGACCCGGAGCGCCCGGCCCGGCCCGCACCCGGGCTCGCGTGCCATCTTCGCTGACCTCAAGCACCTCGGCCGGCACCCCGTCGATGCGCACCTGCATCTGCGGATCGAAGTTGCGCCCGATGAGCGTCGTCTCGCCGCCTCCACATCGGCTCAGCACCGGCGGAACCGCCTCGTCGACGAACGGCGGACCGCGAAACAAGAACATCGCGGGGGCGATTGAGAACTGGCCGTCGGGGTTGTACAGCCGCACCTCAAAGAGGCCTTCGGGGCTCAGCGGCGTCGCGCCGATCGCAATCGCGCCGTCCGCATCGACCTCGACACGCGTCGCCTCACGCCCGCCAAACCACACCGCAGCGGGCGCTCGAAAGTCTCGCCCTGTCAGGCGAAAGCGCGTGCCTCCCAGGTCGGGGCCCTCGACGGGCTCCAAGGCGTCGATCTGCGGCGGAGGCCACCATGTGAAGGCGCCGGGCGCGATGCCCGACTGCAGGTCAGGGTTGGTCACTTGCACGTCAACGGTGGCCGGTTCATGGGGCGGCGCGACCGCCGTCAACCGGGTCGGCGAGAGCACCCGCGTCTCGCTCGAATCGACATCGCCGAAGGCGACCGCCGCGCCCTCGACGAAGTTCGCCCCGTCGATCACCACGCGCGTCGACGACACCGTGGGACCTTCAGCGGGCGCCAGGCGATCGATGCGCGGGGGGGCCTGAAAATCGAAGGCCTCGACCAGCCGGGCCGCGCGCCCATGATCGAAGACGATCACGTCGACTCGCCCGGGTGCACCGGCCGACGGCGTCGTGACCAGAGCGAAGTGCTCCGAGACCACCTCGACATCCAAGCCGTCGCGGTCGCCGAACCGAACGGTAAGGCCGGGCCCAAAGCCCTCACCGCGCAGCCCGACCTGGGTCCCGCCCGCCTGCGGCCCATGATTGGGCCCCAACGTGACCAACTGTGGCGCGTCAGCAGCGGGCGCGATCTCGAGGACCCCGGCCGCCTCAGCCGGCCAAAGCGCGCGATCTCCACTGTCGTCTTCGACGACGATGCGCCAGTGCACGATCGCGCCGACGGCGAAGGGTGGTCCCTGCAGCGCGCCGCTGAAGTAGCCGCCGCCATCTGCCCGCAGACCGATCTGCCAGCAATCCGAGTCGATGCCGAAGTCGACCCCCCGCCATGGCCCGACCCGTGCGGGTCCGCTGCATGGCCCTTGCAGCACGGCGGCGCCGCGATCGGTGACGCGCACCGCGGCCGAGAGACCCCGACCGCCGGCCCAGACCGACACCGCATACGGCCCGGTTGGATCGCTCGCGCGCTCGGCGACGGATGCTTCATGAATGATGAGGGGGGCGTCGCTGCAGGCAAGCAGCGCGGTGGTTGCGGCGACGAAGAGCGCGCAACGATGAACGAGTCGATCGGGCCAGCGCAATCTGGGCCTCCTGCTGTCGACGCGCGCCTGACAGGCTTGAGCCCGTTGGACCAGACGGTCGCTGGACTACCCGACGGTGGCCGCCCCGACGGTGGCCGCCCACGAAGGTCGGGCAGCCCGCCCGGGGCCGAAGCGACGGGCCGAAGCGACGGGCCGAAGCTACTGGCCGAAGCCCTTCTTTTCGGGCGCCGAGAGGGCGATGAAGACGCCGAACCCTGCGAGCGCAGCCACGCCGACCGCCACAAGCAGCGTCGTCTTCGTGCCGCTGATGAGCCTGACGTTGCCGGTATCGATGGCATCGCGGGTCAGCAGCAAGTCTTCGTCAGGCGCAACGAGCTGGGCCCGCGTGAGCGTGAAGTTGAAGGGCGACACCGAGTAGAACTCGCCGTTCTTGCCGGTCACGCCGATCTTGCTGTTCTCGGACACGACGACTTTTTCGCCGCCGTCCGTGAGCAACTCGACGGCGTTGTCGCTGCCACCCTCTTGCGCCTTCGCCAACTCTTCGAGTTTGACGTTGTACGTGTTGTAGCAACCGGTCTGTGCGACCAGAGCGATCGCCGTCACTGCAGCAAGAACTTTACGCGCCATCGAGGGGTTCCCCAGTACGATGTAGATTGGGCGCCAAGGTACAGGAGGCTGCCTACAAGCGCAAAGGGCAATGGATTACCCCCTACATACGCCATGCGAAACCGCGGTCATTTCGAAGAAGAATCGGTCGGAACAACCGATTCACCACCCCACCACGCTTGCGACGTGTGCAAAGCGTCTGGTATCTTGTTGGATGAATCCACCGCCCGAGTCTCGGGTGCGTCGGGATTTCTTTCCTGACCTACACAGCCTTCGAGAGCGGCCATCCCGAATATGCATGACTGCTCGACCTGCGGCCACGCGATTCAAGGGAGCCCAAACTTCTGTCCGGCCTGTGGCGCCTCCCTTACGTACACACACATTGCAGAAGATCCGCTCATCGGCCGCATTATTGGCGGCTCGTTTGAGGTGGATGCGCTCATCGGCGAAGGCGCGATGGGCCGCGTGTACTCGGCGAATCAGATACAGCTTCGCAAGAAGGTCGCGCTCAAGATCCTGCGCAGCAACCTTGTGGGCGACACGACGGTGGTCAAGCGCTTCGAGCGTGAGGCGCAAGCCGCCAGTCGCCTCGACCATCCCAACTGCATCTCGATTTACGGGTTCGGGCAAGAGGATGACGGCGAGTTGTTGTGGATGGCGATGGAGTACATCGACGGCCGCGACCTGGGCAGCATCATCGCGACCGACGCGCCGATGCCGGTCGAGCGCCTCGTGCACATCTTCTCGCAGGTCTGCGAAGCGCTCGATGAAGCGCACTCGGCCAACATCATTCACCGCGACCTCAAGCCGGCCAACATCGTGTGCTTCGACCACCGACGCAGCGATGACTTCGTCAAGGTGCTCGACTTCGGGATCGCGAAGATCACCGACCCGGGCGAAGACTATCAACCGCTGACACGCGACGGCATCGTCTGCGGCACGCCCGCATACATGAGCCCCGAGCAGGTTCAGGGCTTCGAGCTCGATCCCCGCTCCGACCTGTTCAGCCTGGGCATCATTCTCTACCAGGCGATCACGGGCAAGCTGCCCTTCTTCGCCGAGTCGGCGGTCGAGGTCGCGACCAAGATCGTCATCGACCAGCCCCAGACGCCCAGCAGTATTCGCCCCGAGTGGAGCTACCCCGCCGAGCTCGAAGCGATCGCCCTCAAGCTGCTGTCGAAGAACAAAGAAGATCGCTACCCCGACGCGATCGCGGTCAACGACGCGCTCAAGGCGTGTCTCGAGACGCTCCGCGAGCGCAGCGATGCCTCGCTGGACATCGCGCCTGACCAGCTGGCCGAGCTCATGATCGGCATCGACGATCACGTCAAGGGCGCCGCGACGATGCAGTTCTCGCAAGACGAGGTGCGCGACGCGATGCAAGCGCAGCGCAATCAGACCATGCCGTCCGCGCAGAGTGGGCCCGTCATCGAGCTCACCGAGCGCAAGGCCTCGCGTCGGCCGCATGCCAACGCGTCCACCGTCGAGAGGACCGATCGCGCGTTCAGGCCCACGTCGGCTCGACGTGATCAGCCGCCAATGCGCAGCAACACCGGCTTTGTCCTCGGGCTGATTCTGGTGCTGGTTGCGGTTGGTGCGGGCGCCTGGGTGCTGTTCGGTCAATAGCCCGCCGCGTCAAGTCAAGGGTGCGCCCCCCAGGTGATCTCGCCTGGCGCAGCCATCGCTACCCGAAGTCTCTGCTCCCCATCTGTCGCCTCGTCATTGCGGCGCCTGCCCTCGTCATTGCGGCGCCTGCCCTCGTCATTGCGGCGCCTGCCCTCGTCATTGCGGCGCCTGCCGTCGTACGGCACGCAGGCATGCGCGCTGAGCGCGCACTTGTTGCGCCCGGCCCAAAGCATCTTGAAATCAATCCAGATCTGCGATGACAGACATCACCGCGGCGGGCATGGCGGCGCCGACGTTTTGGCCAGGCCACCGGCCGGGAGCCTCGCCTCCAAGCGGCCCGGCCCCAAGGGCGGCAATCAGTCGAGGGCGACCGTGAGGGCGTACGCGGCCCAGATAGCCGGGGGCAGGTCTGCGCGGATTGCCGCACGGCGCGCGGCTGCCAGCGCCTCGGCGAGGGCCCAGCTGTCGACCGCATGGGCCGCGCCCGCTAAGAAATGCAGCAGCAGGCTGCCGTCGTCTTCGTCGGTCTCCCAGCGCCGTATCAGCACCCCGCCGCGGGCGCCTGGCAGCAGATTGCGCAGCGCGTCTTGGCCAAGCATGCCTTCGACGGGACCCATCAGCGTCGCGCAGACCGTGCCGCCCGCACCGAGCGCGTCGGCCAGCGCGGCCACCCGCGTCGCGTCACCATCGGCCACGAGCCCGACATGTGCGTCGGCTGCCAACTCGCCCAGGATGTGTACGACGCGCGCACCCTGAACCGTCGTCAGCAGCTGCGACTCGCTGAGGTCTGCGCCATGGCGCACGTCGACCGCGCGGAAGAACCCTTGGCCAGACAAGGTGCTGATGCGCAGATCTCGGGCGGTCGCGTCGTCGCCGATGATCAGCGCAGTTGCCGGCGCTGGCAGGCTGTCGGCCGTAAATACGGGCGCCGGCGCCGACAGCGCCAAGATGATCTCGCAGTGCTCGCCCAAGCAGCCTCGATCGCCGCGCAACAGCGCGAACGGCAGGTCGAACAACGGCCCATCAGGCACGATGACGAGTCTGCGCGCAGACGCCAGCAGGTCTTTAACCGGCCCAAGCAGCCGGTGAAAGATCGCCGTGCCGACCGCATCGAGTCGAGTGCCTGGCGCATGCGCTGCTGCGCGCAACGCGTCCACGTCGGCGGACCAATCACGCGCGCCGCGGGCGATCCGGTGGCCCCGCACCACCTGATCGGTGACACCGAAGAGATAGGTCACGTCGTCGAGCACCCGCAGTTCGATTTGCAGATCGGCCGAATCGACGCGCAAAGCGGGCCAGCCATGTGGCGCGCCACCGACGGCTTCGAGTTCGAGGGGCGCGGGCGTGTCGCCTTCACCCAGCCACTGCGCGTAGAACTCAGCCCGATGCTGCGCGCGCAGATGATCCGCAAGCTCGCCAGGCACCCGCATCGCCAACGCGCCCGGCGTGCGTCGCCCGGCTGCGCAGAGTCGACGCGCCAGCGCAGCGCTGCCGTTGTCGATCAGCTGATCGACGGCGTGCGTCAGGCTCAAGCCTTCGTCTTCAGGCAGGCAGGCGTCCCACTCGCAGACGCCGTCGGCGAAGGCTGCGCCCTCGGCGGCCTCAATGGCGCGGCGCACGTGAATGTTGACCCGCGCCGGGCGACCCGCGACCTGATCGGCGCGGTGGGCGCGCGCGACCGCCGCCTCGACCGCGCGTCGAATTTGACCGGCGGCAGCGCCGTGGGCCTGCGTTGCGGCGTCGGCGAGCGCATCAAGCGCACGCTCACGCTCGGTCTCGTTGGTCGCGATCTCAAAGCTGCGCCACGCGGTGTGCAAGAGCGCGAGCGCGACAGCGGGGCGATCGCCCACGATCTGTGCGGCTTCGAGCGCGCGCCACGCAGCCGGCTCATCGCCCAGGCGCGCGCCGCTCAGCTCGACCGCGAGAGACGCACGCGCGCACTGCTCGCTGGTGAGGGCGGGGCGCAGCATCGCCAACACGATGCGCGACCGTCGCAGTCGACTCATCGCCTCATCGCGTGGCCCAGTGCGGGCCAGGCCAGCAAACGCAGGCGCCGAATGCAAAGCGCGTCCGGCCTGATCGTCGCCCAAGGTGCGATCAACGATGCGCGCCAACGCCTCAATGCCATCAGCGTCGGCTGCACCCGGCAGCGCGACATCGAGGGCCAGACGCCATGCCGTCGCCGCGTCGTCACCCAGGCGCTCGCGCAGGTCGGCGTCGGCAAGAAGCACCCGCGCCGCCAGCTCACGATCGTCAAAGGCGTCGCGCCGTGCGCGGGCCACGCTGGCCGCCAACGATGCGCGCGCGTCGTCGAGGCGTCCGCTAATTCGCTCAGCCTGGGCCACCCGCAATGCGATCTCAGCGCCATGCACGACATCGTCGGCCCGGCCGCCGCCGCGCGCACCGCGCGCCTCGCTCGAGGCCAACCAGTCCTGACCCAGCCGCTCGACCACGCTCCAATGTCGACGCGCCAGCACCTCGCTGTCAGCGTGGCGTGACAGACCCTCGGCCAGCCGGGCGTGCAGGTGAACGGTCGCGCGCTGGCGACGATCCTGCGGCATGCTGGGCACGTAGCGCAGGCGATCAGGCAGGCCCTTGGCTTCCAGCGCCGACAGCCCGATCGCCCACTCTGCGGCCAGATCACCCGCGTGGCGCATTGCCCACTCGAAGGCATCGACCAGCGCCGGATACCCGCGCAAGAGATCATCACGGCTGATCGCCTCGGCGGCGTCGCGGATGCGATCCTCCGCGGCGGTGCTCAGCAACTGAGACGCACCGAAGGCTTGTCGAACACCCGCCAGCCAGCCCGGCTCATCGCCCGCCGGCCGCTGCCGCAAAGCGTGGCGCAGGATCACCAACGCGGCGTCTTCAGGGTGCAGTTCGAGCAGCGTCGCCACGGTTGGGAGCGCCATCTTGCCGATCCGCATCGCGTCTTTGTGTCCGCCGGCTTTGTCGCTCGCCAGCGCCACCAACGCCGTCGTTGCCTGATGGTCGACGCCGGGGACCGGCTCGACGAACAGACGACAGATGCGCCGCGCGACGTCTTGCACGAGCGGCGTCGGCTGGCCGACCTGCAGCAGTTGGCTGCCCAGGCTGGTCATGAGCGCGTCGACCCGCGGCCGATCGCCCGCTTCGAGGGCGACAAGCAGATGATTGAAGCGGACCGCCAACAAGCCCTCGGCGAAGTGATGTCGCTCGTACTCACAAGCCAGCTCGCGGTACGCCGCGTCAGCATCGGCCAGGGCGCCACGGCGCCACGCGTCGAGGGCGTCCACCTTGCGAGTTTCAACGCGCGCGAGGTTCATGGGGTCTCCTGGATCTGAAGGGTCGGTCGGGTGACGATCGGTCTACGCGGTCGGGCTCGAAGGCACTGCACTTGGGCGCCAAGGCGTCAGCGTTGGCTGTCGAGACGCTCGATCTCGGCCCGGGTGCGCGCGGCGTCTGCCGTGCGTCCAGCGGCGAGCTGCGCGTCGGCGAGGCCCGAGAGCATGTCGGGGCAGCCGGTCCGCAGGACGACAGCCTCGGTGTAGCGATCAACCGCGCCGACATAGTCGCCGCGAACCCCGCTCAAGTAGCCCAACGCGCCGGCCGCGAGGCCGTCGGTCGGATCAGCCTTGAAGGCTGCATTAAACGCCTGCCATGCCTGCTCAAGCCGGCGATCGACCAGCAGCAACTGGCCCTGATTGAACCACGCAACAGCGTCATCGGGGCAGAGCTCAAGATATGCCGCGTAGAAGTCGCGGGCCACGGCTGGCTCCTGCTCGCGGGCTGCGGCGAGGCGATAGCCCACCGCTTGCTCCTGCAGGCTGGGCACCCAGACCGGCTCGACACCCAGGCTGCGCACGTCGACACCGCGACGCCCGGCAGCCTTGCGCCTGACAACGCGCTCCATCTCGGCGCGCTCCGGCAGGGGGCCCGACGGCATCGAGCGCACGACGTCGGTGTCGCCCTTGAGCAGGGCACCGCTCAGCGGCGACTCGTCGGCCGGATCGCTTGAGTCGAAACCAGTGCCGTCAAAGCGCGCCTCTGGAAAGACCGCGCTGTCAAAGGCGTCGCCGTTGGGATCGAGGAACGGGCCTTCGAACGAGAAGCCCTGCATGCGCAGCGCATCATCGGACGCGGCGGGGGGCATCGTCGACGGCGCCGGCAAACGAAGCTGGCCCTCGTCGGTGCCATCCACCTCGGACTCTGTGTCGCTCTCGGTCGTCAACGCACCCTTACGACGCCAGAACTTCCAACTCACCTACGACCTCCGCGACCCGACTTATACTGCCACCTTAACTCATCGGATAGAACACGCACGCTATAGGTTTGGCAAGAGCAAACCATAAGGCGCGCCTACATGTGTGCCTTGGTCGCCGGTCGTATCCGGCGTGCACCCTATGGGCAGATCCGCGAGCGTCGGCAGACTTGAGGGGCAGCCGCTGGCCGGCTAGGCTGTGCGCGCCGCAAGCTGACAGGATACACCGAGTGAATCACAACCCGCCCAATCCGGCGCCGCTCATCGAGCTGGCGACTGCCTACTGGCACTCCGCCACACTCATCGCCGGGGTCCGGCTTGATGTATTCAGCCATCTCGCCGAGCGGCCGGCCACAGCCGCCGAGCTCGCGCCGCGTATCGAAGCTGATCCGATCGCGACAGACGCGTTGCTGACAGGATTATGCAGCCTGGGGCTGCTCACGCGCGACGGTGAGCACTTCAGCAACGCGCAACTCGCGGATGCCTTCTTGGTGAGCGGACGCCCGGCCTTCTTGGGACCGGCGCTGCTCTACAA
>JBNMOZ010000031.1:0-19270 GCA_051276005.1 Bradymonadia bacterium
TGTCCATGCGGGGCTTGGCGCCACCGCCGACGTACTTTTGCAGGCGGCCGAGCTTGTAGACCGGCAGGTAGAGCTTGTCGTTGCCGGCGAACTGCACCACCAAGAAGTCGGCCTCGACCCCGCCCACGACGAGCTTGTGCAGGCCGGCATAGCGCCCGATGCCGTGATCGGCGTGCACCACGAAGTCCTGTGGCGACAGCTCGCGGAAGTTCTGCACGAAGGGGCTGGACTGATCCTTCGTGCTGCGCGCGCGCCGCTTGCGCACCGTCTGCCCGAAGATCTCGGCCTCGGTGATGAGCGCATAGCCGCGCTCGAGCAGCTGAAACCCACCGCTCACGTCGCCGTCGAGCAGGACCACGCCGGCCTCTTCGGGGGTCGTCGGGGGCTGGAGCCACGCGGACGCCGATCCCTCTGCGGCGCGGATCGGCACGTTATGGCTGCGGATGACCCGCTCGATCTGGTCGACCTGCGTCTGGCGCTGCGCGGTGATGACGACCCGGGCGCCGTCTTCGACCCAGTCGCGCACCGTCTTTGCCAAGGGTGCCAGCGGGTTGCGATCGCCCCGCGAGGCGCGCAGCTGGGTGATCAGGGTGGTGTTGAGCGGCACGTGGAACGCGAGCGCCCCGTCCTGCTCGGTCGGCCCGTTCACGTCACCGATCTCGCTCACGACCTGCAGCACATGCGCCCGCAGCTGCGGCTTGCCCGCCAGGGTCGCCAGCACATTGGCCGGCGTCTGACAGTGCTGCTCGGGCGCCATCGCGGGCACCTTCTCGGCGATCGCGCCCTTATAGCCCTCGCTCATCCGATCCCAATAGGCGCGCAGCCGCTCGCCGATGGCCATGGGGTCGAGCAGCACGTAGATCGCGTTGTCGGGCAGGTAGGCGTCGATGCGCTCGAGCTCTTCGTAGAACGCGGGCCGAAACCCCTCGATGCCCATGAACGGGATGCCGTTCTTCAGGTCTTCGAGCAGCGGTTGCAGCGTGCGCGAGGGCAGCTCAGCGGCGGCGCCGGCGTCGATGATCCCGCGCCGCGCGCGATGCTGATACTTCCCGACCAGGATCTCCTCGCGCACGGGCGGCAGCAGGATCGTCTCGAGCGCGTCGGCGTCGCTCGTCCGCTGGGTGTCAGGGTCGAACAGCCGGATCGACTCGACCATGTCGCCCCACAGATCGATGCGGACGGGCTGCTCGAGGTGGGGCGCGAAGACGTCGAGGATGCTGCCGCGCACCGCAAACGTGCCCGGATCCTCCACGGTGCTGACCGCGTGATAGCCGCCCGAGGCGAGGGCCCGCAGGCAGGCGTCGCGATCCAGATCGCCCTCGACGGTGATCACATGGCTGTGCTCGACCAGCGCGTCGACGGGGATGACCCGCCGCGCCAGCACCTCGGGGGTGAGGATGGTGTACGCCGGCGCGTCGCCCCAGGCCAGCCGGGCCAGCGCCGCCAGGTGCCGCATCACCACGCCGCGATCGGGGCTGAGATCGCCGTAGGGCGACGTGTCGACATGCGGCACGTTGGCCACCTGTGCTGGCGTCGCGAACACGCACAGATCACCCGCCAGTCGCCGCGCATCGGCCGCGTCGGGCGCGATGAGCACCAGCGGGCGCTCCAGATCGTGGTGTAGCTGGGTGGCGACGTGCGCGAGCAGATCGGCGTCGACCCCGGTCAGGTCGACGATCTCGCCCGCCCAGAGTCGCTCTACGACTGCCTTGATGGGGTAGTTCAACGGCAGCTCATCCGGCAGCTCATCCGGCAGCTCATCCGGCAGTTCACGGTGGCTCGATTCACGGGGCGTCCCCGCCGAAGTGCCAGGTCGTGCCCAGCCCGAAGACGTTGTAGTTGCCCGAGAAGTCGCCCTTGTTCACCGCGCGCCACTGGTCGGCGGGCACGGTGATGTCGATGAGCGAGGGCGTGCCGTCTTGCACGGTGCGATCGACCAGGCCGACGTGGGAGTAGCCCAGGTCGATGTCGACGAGGCGGGTGTGCCAGGTCACGCCCACGGCGACGGACCACTGATCCAGGCCGGGGAAGTCGAGGTTGGTGAAGGCCTCGGGGCTCGATCCGGCCTCGTATGAGCCGCCCCAGCGCGCGCTGAGCGTGTCGGGCAGCACCACGATGTCGCCGCCCAGCCGGAAGCCGTGGGTGTCTTCATAGTCGCGGCGGTCGGTGATGGCAGGCACGGGCACCGTCAGGTCGTCGGTGAGCGAGGCGTTCGCGCCCTGATAGTCGACCTCGAAGCCGGTGTGCACGCTCTGACGCTGGAAGATGTAGTTGAACTCGATGTCGAAGCGCGGGTCGATGTAGCGCGCGCCCAGCCGCACGATGTCGGGGTTGCTGAAGCGAAACTCCAGATCCTGGTTGCGCGTGCCGTCGGCGTCGGAGAACGGGATCTCGTCGCCCAGACCGTAGGGGCCGACCGGCTGGTCGCTGACATCGGCGGGGCACGGCCCGTCGGGGCACTCATTGAAGCGACGCAGCGTATGGGTGCCGGTGGCCACGTTGTCGAAGCTGGGCCGGTACATGGCGCCGAACTCGAGCCACTCCGCGGCCTGATACTGCACGCCCAGGATCGCGGTCGGGGTGAAGGCGTCGGTGAACTTGAGGGTCGCGACGCCCGGCACCGGGCCGCCAATGGCCTTCGAGATGCTCGCGTCGACGATAGACGCCTGCAGCGACAGGCCAATGCGCAAATCTTCGATGCCGCTCCAGGCCACCGCGACGGTGGGGTAGGCCTGGGTCATCTGGCTCTCGACGAGCACGCCGTTGGGCGCGAGCGCGTTGCCTTGCTGACCGCGAATTTGGTCGATCTGGTCGGCGCCGTTCGCGTCGCGGGTCACCGAGCGCACCCTGAATTGATTCGCGAACTTGCGATTGGTCGTGCCCGATGGGCCATAGACGCCGACCGCGAAGTCGAAGGTGGGCAGCGCCTCGAAGTCGAAGTGGATCGCGATCATCGGCGCCGCAGACAGCCCCACCTCTTGCTCGATGGGGTCGAAGACCCGCGTGGAGCGCCCACCGAGCACCTTGTCGGCCGCCGGCTGGAAGGTCTGGTTGACGTCGAGAAAGTTGACCGACAGCAAGACGTTGAAGCCCTTGAGCTTGGCCAAGCCCGCCGGGTTGTACTGGATCGCCGAGGGATCATCGGCGCGCGCCGTGAAAGCACCGCCGCGCCCGAGCACCCGCGCGTTGTTGTCGGGGTACTCCGACTCGAATCCGCCGGCATAGGCCGCGCAGGGCAAAGCGAGAGCGGCAACGATCCAGCGGGTCATGAGGCGTCTCCAGTCGTCGAGCAAGCGTCGAGCAAGCGTCGAGCAGGCGTCGGGCAGGCGTGATGGGGCCGGCACCATACCACCGCGACCGGCCGAACCAAATCGCCCCCGTTCGAGTCGATAACCGCGGCGCTTGGCGGCTGAACACGCGATCGGCCGGGCGCTGCGCTTTTTTGTATGATTTACATACACCTACACAACCCGATGCGTATGCATTTCGCCGCACGCGATGGTTGACACCCTCTCTCGGCGATTTGTAGCCTGATGTTTGGCGATGACCCGGGGGGCGCATCGCGCAATGTCTAAATGGGGGCCGGGATGATGAAGCGGACCAGCAGTCGACTGGGACACCTACAGGGTGCACGCCTGCAGCGCGCATTTCTGCTGGGCGCCAGCGCCATGGCGATGGTGTTGGGCGGCTGCGATGAAGAAACGACCAGGGCCGCGACGCCCAATCGACCGTCGCTGCGCGTGCTCGGCACGACACTCTGCGGCAAGATCTTCTTGCCGACCGTGCAGCCCAACGAGCTGCGCGACGAGACGTTCCGCACGATGGCGATCACCGTCAACGGCCGCGATCCGTCCAACGGGTCGGGCCTCATCGACTCAGACACTCAGGTGACCCTGGAGCAGGAGCCGCAAGGCGGTATGGGCTCGGTGGCCTTCCTCTCGAGCTTCTCCGCGGCGCGCATGGCGGGCCTCAACCGCATCGAGGCCTTGCAGCAGGCGGACACCAGCTTCCAGCGGGAGTTCCTGGGTGGCGTCGCCAGCGATCAGATCATCTGCGTGAGGGAAGGCAATGTCCGCATCCGCGCGCGCATCGAGAACTACAACGACGTGGGCGAGGTGGTCAGCGCCGACACCCAGACTCAGGTGGTTACCTGCCTCTCGCCCGCCGGCTATGAGGACGTATGCGGCACACCGGACGACCCCGACATGGCCTTCATGGACATGGGCGTCGGTGACGGCGGCGCGGACGCCGAGGTCGATGCGGCTGAGGGTGACTTCGGCGACGAGCCGCTGCCCGTGCTGTGGTCGGTCAACTTCATCCCCTTCGAAGAGCCAAGCGACCTGATCATCGGCATTCGCAACTCCGGCCTGGGCCGACGCGACAACGTGGCGTTGAGCTTCGGCGTGACAGAGTTGGGCGCACCGCTCAGCGGCATCCCCGTCAAGTTCGTGCTCTCGACCATCACCCAGCCCGACGTGACGATCTCGACGGGCGCGGGCGCGGTTTTTGAAGACGACGGCAGCTCGATCGCCCTGACCGGCCCCAGCGGCGTCGCCGAAGTCCGCGTCATCGCGGGCGACACGCCCGGCCTCGCGGTTGTGCGCGCAGTGGGCCTGCGCCTGCCGACCAACCGCGGTGAGCGCGCCGCGCTGTTCGACGACGCCGGCTGCCTCGACGACGGCGGCGAGGGCTTTGAGTGCATGTTCGACGCGTATTGCAGCCGCACCGTGGGCGAGCGCGAAGGCGCCGGCCGCGAGGAGCTCTGCGAGGTCGATCGGTCCAGCCAGGTGGTCATCATCGGCGGGATCCCCAGCGGCCGCGGCATGGAGCTCGACTGCGCCCGGCCGGTCATTCCGGCGTTTAGCTTCCGCGAAGACGACATCTGGCTGACCAGCAACGAGCCGGGCACCGACTGCACCTTGCAGGTCATCGACCGCGTCAACGGCCGCATCAGCGCCGGCACCCAGATTCTGTTCTTGACCGAGGCTGGCTCCATCGACGAGGTCGTGCCCACCGACGAGTTTGGCCGCGCCACCGCCCAGCTTCGAGTGGGCCTGCCTGCGCCCTACGACGTGCAACCCGACGACTACGAGTTCGACGCCGGCTACCTGCCCGACGGCTACAACCCGCGCGACGGGTTGGTGCGCATCGTCGCCGTGACCCGCGGCGAAGAGGACTTCGTCGATACAAACGGCGACAAGATCTACACCCCCGGTCAAGACCTCATCGAGCCCGGCCAGGACCTGCCTGAGCCCTATATCGACCGCAACGACAACGGCCGGTGGGAGCCCGACGAGGAGTTCCGTGACGCCAACGGCGACGGGATCTGGACCGACTCGAACGGCACCTGGGACGCGAACACCGAGATCTGGACCTCGACGACCGTGCTGTGGACGGGCGAGTTGTACAACTGCCGCATGGAAGGCTTGCTGCACGAAGACTGCGGCTGCGCGCCCATCGGTGAGCGCTCGGCGCCCGACGACTGCCGCGAGAACGTGGGCGGTCCGATGCGCAACGAGCCGGTGCATGTCGCCATATGCGCGCCGGAATTCGGGTGCGCGGCTTCGGCTCGTGGCAGCGATTGCGGCGCAGTCGAGCTCGCGGTGGGGGGCCAGGTGAGCGTGCGATCCAACTACCTCGACATCAACGGCAACTGCCTGGGCGGCATTGACGCCACCTTCTCGAACAGCGGCCAGCAAGTGGTGCCCATCTCGGGGATCGCAGGGACCATGCGTCGGTATTGCTTCACCGCCTATGAGAAGCCGCTCGGCCGCTCGGTCATTTCGTCGTATGCGCGTCCCCCAGGCGCTGGCGCGGTCCCGTCCCCCGGCTTGGCCGGCGTCGATGACGACCAAGACGGGTTCGTTGATGAAGACGGCGAGATGATTCCCGCCATGGCTGTTGGCACGCCTGGCAGCATTACGTTGAGCGTCAGCTACCCGACCGTCGACGGTATCGAGATCTCGCAGTCCGATCTCATCGGTGTCTGCCTCCCGTGATTCGACCCTCGTGACCCCCCGCCTCACCCCCACGCGCCCGGCCGCCCTCGGCATCTTTGACTCGGGGCTCGGCGGCCTCACGGTCGCGGCCGCCATCGCGGCGCGCCTGCCCACCGAGCCGATGATCTACCTGGGCGACACCGCGCGGGTGCCCTACGGCACGCGCTCCCCCGCGACCATCGTGCGCTACGCCCACACCAACGCGCGGTTCCTGCTCAGCCAGGGCGTCAAGCTCATCGTCATCGCCTGCAACACCGTCTCGGCGCAGGGCCTGGGCGGCCTCGCGGACGGCTCGCCGATTCCCATCGTGGGCGTGATCCGGCCCGGCGCGGCGGCCGCGGTGCGCGCCTCGAAGGGCGGGGCCATCGCGGTGTTGGGGACGGCGAGCACCATCCGCTCGCAGGCCTATGAGCACGCGATTCATGAGCGCGCGCCGGGGCGACAGATCCACGCGATCGCGTGCCCGTTGCTGGTCCCGCTGGTCGAAGAAGGCTGGCTGACGCATTCGGTCACCCGCCAGGTGGTCGAGGAGTACCTGGCGCCGCTCGCGGGCACCCACGTCGACACGATCATCCTGGGCTGCACCCACTATCCGCTGCTGACTGAAATTTTTGAGTCGGTGGCCGAACAGGTGCTGAAGCGGCCGGTCGCGATCGTCGATTCGGCGCACGCGACCGCCGAGCGCGTCGCCACGGTGTTGGCGCAACTGGACGCGCTGGCGCCAGTCGGCCAGAGTACCGGCAGCGTCGAGAGCGCTCAGGGGTCCGGCAGCGCGATGCGCCGGTTCTTCGTGACCGACGCGACTGATCGCGTTGGCCCTGTTGCGGCGCGGTTCTGGGGAGCAAAGGTGCAAGAGCCCCTGGTATTCGAGCATGTGGATGTGACCGACGGAGGCGCGACGCGATGATTCCTGGGCTGAACACCGACGTGCGGCACAAGGGCAAGACGTTTCATATTCAGACCGAGGACTCGGGCCCCGAGAACCCGGTGCTGATCACCCACGTCTTCCTCGGCGGCACGATCCTTGGCACCCAGCGCCAGAATTACGGCAACGAGACCGACGAGATCGACGTGCGCGACCGAATGCGCACCCAGCACCGGACGATGTATCACGCGCTGCTCGAAGGCCGCTTCGACGACGCCGCCCGTCGCCCGCTGCGCGCGAAGCCCTCGAAGAACTCGATCCCTCTGGCCAAGAAGCGGCGCGGCATCCACACCGACTCGCCCGTGACGCGCAAGAGCCGGCCGGCCGCGCCCAACGTCGCGCCGGCCAGGCAGTTCCCGACCACCGACGTCTTGACGGCGCGCACCCCTTTAAAGGGTATGGCCGCCACGATCGTCGCCCCGATGGTCACCCCGCCGAAGCGCAGGACTGCCGCAGCGTCATCGCTGATCAAGACCGATGAATATACGGAGCTCTCCGTGCTCGACATTCAGCCTGCCGAGCCGCGTCTGGCGTTCCCGACGGCGCTCACCGGAGTGCTGCCGCTGTCCGACCTGACGCTGACCTACCTGATCGAGGAGCCAGACGAGACGTGAGCGCCCTGGCCGAGCCAGCGCGTCGATGGCGCAGCGCGCGGGCGGCCGAGCCGATCATCCAGTTCTTCCACGTCTCGAAGATCTACGCCCAGGAACACCGCGCGCTCAACGACGTCTCGCTGCGTATCGACAAGGGCGAGTTCGTGCTGCTCTCGGGGCCGTCTGGCGCCGGTAAGTCAACGCTGCTCAAGCTGATCTTCTGTGCAGAGCCGCCCACCAGCGGACAGCTCGTCGTCACCGACTTGAGCCTGCACCGCATCCAGCGCGCCCGGATACCCTACGTGCGGCGCAACATCGGGGTGGTGTTCCAAGACTTCAAGCTGCTGTATCGCCGGTCGGTCTTCGACAATGTGGCCTTCGCCCTCGAAGTGCTGGGCATGCCGCGCCGCGAGATTCGCACCCGCGTCACCCGCGTGCTGCACCAGGTCGGGCTGGGCGATCGGCTGCATCAACAACCCGGCACGCTCTCGGGCGGCGAGCAGCAGCGCGTCGCTATCGCGCGGGCGCTGGTGACCGAGCCGGCGATCTTGCTGGCCGATGAGCCCACCGGCAACCTCGATCCTGCGCTCACCGTGACCATCATGAACCTGCTGATCGACGCCAACGTGCGCGGCACTACGGTGATTGTATCGACGCATGATCCGGCGCTGCTGCGCCGCCACCGCCGCCGCTCTATCGCGCTCCAGGACGGCCGAATCGTCGAAGACACACGCTGATGTGGGCCTGGATCACCTATTTTATCCGCAAGGCGGCGGAGTCGATTCGCCAGTCGCTGCTGGTGCAGCTTGTCGCGGTGAGCACCATCGCGATCTCGATGATCGTGCTCGGCGCGTTCTTGCTCGTGCTGCACAACCTCGACGCGATGACCGCGCGCTGGTCGGCTGAAGCCCGAATCGTGGCCTTCCTCGGCGAAGACGCGGGGCCCAGCCAACTCAAGCTCGCCCAGCGCACCGTGCTCATGTGGCCCGAAGTGGCGTCGGTCGAGGTGCTCAGTCGCGCCGAGGCGCTCTCGCGGTTTCGCGTCGCCCTGGGCCGCGACGCGGCGCTGCTCGACGGCATCGATCCAGGGCTCGTGCCCGCCTCGATCACGCTGCGGCTCACGCCCGAGGCCCGCAGCCCTGACGGCATGGAGGCGCTCAGCATTCGGCTGGGTCGATTGCCGGGCCTGGGCGCCGTCGAGAAGCTCGACCAAGGCCAGGATTTAGTGCGCCGTCTCAGCGACGTGCAAGCGCTGCTCAACGCGCTGGGCGGTATTTTGGCGGCGCTCGTCGCCTGCGCGGTCATCTTCATCATCTCGAACACGGTTCGGCTGACGCTCTACGCCCGGCGCGACGAGCTCGAGGTGATGCAGTTGGTGGGCGCCACCGACCGATTCATCCGCGTCCCCGTCTATCTCGAAGGCATGTTTCAAGCGGTGCTCGGGGCGACGCTCGCGGTGCTTGGCCTTTGGGTCGGCCTGCGCCTGGTCGCCGCCGACGGGGTGATCCGCTTCGGCCAGTTCGAGACCGCCGTCGTGTTCCTCGACACCGGATATTGCGTCTCGCTCGTGCTGCTGGCCGCCATCGTCGGGTTCGGCGCGAGCCACCTGGCGTCGAGCCGCTTCTTGAAGCCACGCAACTTATGATGCTGCTCGCGCTGGTTGTCGGCTTGACGCTACCCGCCCTCGCGCTGCCCAACACGGCACCGCCCGATGTGGGCGCGCGCGCCCTGCAACTCATGCGCGAAGAGGACACCCTCGCCGACGGCCTCGACGGCCTCGATCAGCGCATCGTCGCGCTCACGCAGTCGCAATCTGACAACCAGCAGATCGTCGATAGAGCGCAGTCGAAGCTGGCGGCGTTAGACCATCAAATCGACATCCTCGAGCTGCGCATGTCGACCCAACGTGCCCGGCTGGTGCGCCGACTGCGCGCGCAGCAGCAGCTCAAAGCGACCGCCTGGTTGCAGGTGCTGCTCACGGCCACGACCCCCGAAGAGCTGGTGCGCCGCCGGCACTACCTCGAACGCATCCTGGGCGCCGACGTGGCCCTGCTCGACTCGATGAAGGCCGATCGCGCGATGCTCAACCTGACGCGAGGCCAACGCGTCGACGCCGACGTCAGAGCCCGTAAAGCGGCCACGACGATATTGCGCGAGCGCGCCGTCTTGGAGTCCGAACGGGCGCTGCGCACCGAGCTGATCCGCCGCCTGCGGGGCCAGCGACGCACCATGCGCCGATTGCTGCGCCGTCGGCGTGGTCAGCGCGCCGGGTTGGAGCCGTTGTTTGTCGAAGAGGGCGAGCGCGACGAGCAGCTCGGCGTGAACAGCGGCCTCGAAGGCCACTTCGACGAAGAATACGGCCTGCTCCCCCGCCCGACCCCCGGTCGCGTGATCCGTCGCTTCGGCGCCAAACAAAACGGCATCACCATCGACGCCCCCCGCGGCGCACCGGTGCGCGCCGTCTACTCGGGTCGCGTCCTGTTAGCGGGCTGGCAAGAGGGCTTCGGCAACACCGCGATCATCGATCATGGCGGCGGACATCACAGCCTCTATGCCCATCTGGCGCGCATCAAGCACCCCAAGGACGCCCTCATCGCCCAGGGCGAGGTGCTCGGCATCGTAGGCGAGAGCGGATCGCTGCGCGGACCCCAGCTGTACTTTGAAGTTCGCGTGCAGGCCCAACCCGAGGATCCCCAACGATGGTTGCGTCGATGAAAGCTGTCTTCTGGCTGGCGCTGGGCCTGAGCCTGGGCGTGGTCTGGGCGCAGGCCCGCGGCCCCGTCACCGAGGCGCCACCGTATCAACAGCTCGATCTGCTGGCCGAGACCTACGCGCAAATCCGCGAAAACTACGTCGACCGGGTCCCGTCGACCGTGCTGTTTCGCGGCGCGGTCGCGGGCATGGTAGACGCCCTCGATCCCCACTCGGCGCTCCTCGACCCGGCCGCCGTCGCGCAGTTTTATGCCGACGCGGACGGGCAGTTCGCCGGGGTCGGCATGGAGGTCGTGATTCAGCAGGGCTGGCTGACCGTCGTGGCGCCCTTGCACGATACGCCGGCGGCCCACGCGGGTCTGCGACCCAAGGATCGCATCGAGGCGGTCGACGGGCGAACGACGCGCGGGCAGGGCATGGAGGTGATCGGACGCTGGCTGCGCGGCACGCCCGGCACGCCCGTTCGGTTGACCGTCCGGCGCGCTCAACAGCGCCCGTTCACCGTATCGATCACTCGCGCGATCATCACCATCGACCCGGTGGACGCTGAGCGGCTGGGCGACGGCATCGCGCTCATCCGGTTGCGCACTTTTCAGAACGACACGGCCGACGAGCTCGAAGCGGTGCTCAACGAGTGGGCGCCGCGGGGCATCGTGCTCGACCTGCGCAACAACCCCGGCGGCCTGGTTCGAGCGGCCGTCGCGGTCGCCGATCTCTTCCTCGATGGCGGGCCTATCGTGGCGGCGCGGGGGCGGGCCGAGAACAGCAGCTGGTCGGCGCATCGGGGCATGCTCACCGACGCGCCCATCGTGGTGCTGGTCAACGCCGGGACCGCCAGCGCCGCCGAGATCGTAGCCGGGGCGCTGCAAGACCGAGCGCGCGCCACGCTGATCGGCACGCCCACCTTCGGCAAGGGCTCGATTCAGACGCTGTTCGGGCTCAGCGACGGCTCGGGCGTCAAGCTCACCATCGCGCGCTATCACCTGCCCAGCGGGCGCGCGATCCAGGCGCAAGGCCTGACGCCCGACGTGCTGCTCGATCCGCCCGAAGACGACGTGCTGCCCGCGCGCGCCACGCCGCTGCGCGAGCGTGATTTGCCAGGCAGTCTAAGAGCGGGCGCCACAGGACCCGGCGCCGCAGCCCCGTCCAGCGCGGCGCCGCTGGACAAGACGCCCCAGGTCGGCGAGAAGAGCGGCATGCCTTCGCCGACCGCCTCGACGCCCGCCGCTCGTGATCCCTGGGTGATGCACGCGATACGCCTGCTGACGGCGCGTAAGGTCAGCCGGTGAGGCCGGTGCCGGCCCATCGCGAACCCCTGCGTTGGCCGGGTCTGCTGCTGGCGCTCTGCGTCGGGGCCGGGGCCGGCATCGCCATCGATCGCAGCCTGCGCGACGCCGATCCCACGACGCCGGTCAGCGGGACCCCAGCATCCCTCACGCCGACCGCCGCCGGACCCGCCGCAGCGCCCATCGATCCCACCACGGCGCGCAACGCCGTGCTCGCCGGGCTCGACGCCGCGAGCGTCGCCCGATCAACCATCAAGCACGGGCTCTACCCCCTGGTGGGTCAGGGGCGCAAAGCCGGCGCGATGTTGCCGTTGATCAGCTTCGGGTGCCCCACCGCCCGCGACTGCAAGATCGTGCTCAACGCCATCGACGAGCAGGTCGTCGCCAGTGGCGGCACGATGGTGGCGGGCCGCGCTGACGCCGCTGGGCGCCCGTACTTTCGCGCGGTCGCCGTGGCCGATCGGCCCGCGCTGGTCATCCGCGCCTTCCCGCCGGGGCCTCGCCTGGCGGTCGTCATCGAACAGGTCGGGCGCGAGCCGGCCCTGCTCGACGCGCTGCTGGCCCTTGATCCACATGTGACCTACGCCGTCGCCCCGAACACCCGCGACGGTGCTCGGGTGGCCCGCCGATTGGCCGACAGCGGCCGCGAAGTGATCGTCGATCTGCCGTTGGAGCCCACCGACGCGAACGCCGCCGATGGGCCTGACTTCCTGACGACAAAGATGGCGCCTGACACCCTGACGCAGACCCTCAATGACCACCTGGACGCCGTGCCGAGCGCGGTCGGCGCTGGCGTGCACCTGGGCGGACGTTTCACCCGCAGTCAGTCCCATTTGGCGGTGTTGCTCGAAGGCCTCAAGGCGCGCGGCTTGTACTTCCTCGACGATCCCGATGACGCCGTTGACGGCCCGCGTAGTCTGGTGCCCGCCTCGACCAGCATTGTGGGTCTGCGCGCCGCCACACCGACCCATCACATCGACGCACATGGCGAGCCCCTCGCGGCCCGACTGCGGGCGGTCGAAGCGGCCCTGGTTCTTGAAGGCCAGGCGGTGGTCGTCCTGTCGCCCCGCCCGGCTGCGCTCGTCGCAATTCGCCCGTGGTTAGAGGGTTTGCGCCGCCGCAAGATCAGTCTGCTGCGCGTTTCGGAGATGGTCCGATAGCACATTCTTGCCGCGCACTTACGCGCCAGTAAGATCGTGCCCCCCCCGCAATTGATTATGTAACCCGGTGGTGGAAGTCTCGATGAGGCGTCATTCTGACTGCTGCCTACATGGTCATAACCTGCGTACATAATCAGCAGGGGTAATCAGCATGACCGTCTTGACGATTTGCAATCACGGCACCGGCGTCAACCGCATAAAGGGTCCGGCGGCCGGTGGGCTCGTGGGCTGGACACACGCGAACATCCACGGCACCGAGTCGCGCATGGATGACGGCACGTTCGTACCCGGCGACCACATCGTCAACGACGGCCCCGGCGCCCCCAAGAACGACGTCGCGCTCGCCTCGACCGTCAACCCGGTCACTGGCCGACAGAAATCCGAGGAACACACCAGCCGCAGCATCCTCGGTCGGCGCGCCGTCAGGAACGACTTCTTCGGCCAGGGCGGCGGCCACCAAACCGGCTTCTTGGCCGACAAGCGCGGCAACATCTCCGGTATGGGCTGGGATGAGAGCGTCCACCGCACGCTGCACCTGCTTCTCAAGTTCGAGCAGGGGATCAACATCACGACCATCAACATCACGACCATCAACATGGTCGACTGGAGCCGTGGCGCGGTGACGAGTATTCGGCTGGCCAACAAGATCGACGAGGTCTTCAACGGCACAACCCCGATGAACATCTTCTCGGTCGACCCGGTCGCCGGGCAGAGCGCGGGCTTGACCATGGAGGACACCCAAATTCTGCCGCCGTCGGTGAAGAACTACGTCGCGATCCTCGCGATGAACGAGATGCGTCGCACCTTCGCGCCCCAGGACATGTCGCGCATGCGGGTGACCGATCCCAACTCGACCCGGATGACCTTCTTGCCCATGCCCGGTCAGCATACCCAGCAGGTCATGAGTCGATCGGGCGTCAGCCAAGAGCCGCAGGCGCGCATCTCGATGAGCCTCGCCTACGCCTTCCTCAAGCAGTTCGGCACGCGGTTCCACGGCCCCCCGCCCATACCTACGCATCCCACTCCCACATGGCCCGGGCGTACGCGCGCATCGTCAAGCGCCGGCCCGGCTACAAGGACCCCTCGGGCGTCGGCCGGACGCTCGTCGGCATGGGACTCGGTCGACGCGACTTCGCCAAGAAGGCGAACATGGCCAAGTATGTGACCGGCGGCAAGGACAGCTACTGGGTCAACGAGCACCACCGCCACTGCTTCAAGCACGCCTTCCCGGCCACCTATCAAGCCATCTTCCACGGCAGCCACAGCCCCAGGCCGGTCACCTGATGCGGGTCCCGCCCGGTGAATTGGCGACGATGGACGGCAGCACGGGGTCGATCATCAAGACCCTCGCGTCGCAGGGCTATTTGGAGAGCGGGCAGATCATTCGAGGCTCGGGCTCGATGCGCGCGATGACCTCGGGCAACCAGTGGCCCAGCGTGCTGCACAGCCACGGCTGATCAGCGCACCACGACGCGCACCGGCGCCGCTTCGATATCGGTCAGCGCCACGCTCGCCAGGATCGTGTGCACCCCCGGCGTGACCAGGGGCTATCGGTAGAACCAGACCCCGATGGTGTCCATCGGGCCCTTGTTCTTGCGTGCTCGGCGACCCTCGATGAGGCTTTGCACACCCTGAAGAAAGGTCCAGCGGTTGTAGCCGAGCAGCCCGCAGTTTGGATCCATGATGTAGAAGTCGCCGTTGTACGACCCGATCGCGATGTCATGCTTCCAGATTGAGATGTACGCGCCCCAGTTTCCGGCCGGCAAATCACCAGACCGGATGGTTTGTAGATCAACCTTGCGAATGAAGCGCACGTTCGGGTCTGACCCCATCTTGGACAACTGAGCGACATGCCCGTCGATGTGCTTGCCGTAGTCTTTGATGTAGGTGCCTTGAAAGCGCAGTACGTCGATGAAGTAGCGCCGGAACAATTCGGGCGTACGCGCTTCAGCCACCCCGTTGACGAGCGCGATGACCCATGCGGTCGCGAGGCCCTTACAGATTCCGTGACCACCCTGCCGATCAAGGGTGTCGTCAGAAGCGCCCCAATTACCAGACGAGGGCGGGCTGTTTCGACTCGTCACTACTGTTGTCTTTGACGGAGAACTCTTTGCGATCGCGCCATCGTAGTACTTCATGGTGATCTCTTGATTCCGACAGCAAGCTTGCCGCCACTGATGATGCCACCCCGACCGCAGCACCAAGGCAATTAAGTATCTGTGGCCACAGCGTATTCGGGCGGCCCCAGGCGCAGTCTACCTGACGTTCCAGGGCTGAGCAATCACCTCTCATGGCGCGAGATCTCACAGTATGCAATGCGAGGAACGTGCCCAGACTGAGCAGCGTCTACCGGAGTCCTCCCACGGCTGGTCAGCGCACCACGATGCGCACCGGCGCCGCTTCGATATCGGTCAGCGCCACGCTCGCCAGGATCGTGTGCACCCCCGGCGTGACCGCCCACCGCAGCGTATGCGGGGCCTCACTCAGCGCCACCGGGGCCCCGTCAATCATCCACAAGACCTGAGCATCGGACGGCGCCGCGGCGCGCAACGCCAGGGTCGTAATGCCGTCGGGCGCCTCGGGATCGCGGATCACCTCGGTGCCGTCCAACGGGCTCAGGATCGTCACCTGGGGCGCGACATCGATCCGCACTTGCGCGGGCTGTCGATAGGGCGGACGCCGCAACCCGCGCTGGTGCATCCAGGCGGCGTACCGGTTCGGCAAGTCAACGAACGTGCGCTCATCGCGCAGCGCCGACGGGGTCGCGATCGTCGCGGGCTGACCGGTGCGGCTGTCGACGGCCACCCGCACATGATGCGGGCAGGGCGTCAGCGCATCAGCGTTCGGAGGCCGATGCACGTGGGCTTGCGCGTCGCAGGCCGGGGTGGGCGCGTGACCCGACAGCGCGCAGACGGCGGCGCGGTGCCAGCCTTCGGGTGGCCGAAAGCCCAGATCGGCCAGGCCGGCACGCTCCTCGGGGTGCAGCGCGGTCATGATCGCCTTGACGATGCGCGCGCCGGCCCGAAACCCGCTCACCCGCCGCATGGGGCGCCAGTCGGGCCGCCCGACCCAGACCCCCACCAAGAACCGCTCGCTGTAGGCGATGGTCCAGGCGTCGCGCCACGCCGCCGATGTGCCGGTCTTCACCGCCACCGGGAAGGCATACTCGCTGTGGCTTGAGCGCGGAAAGCTGGGCAACCGCGCTTGGGGATCCGACAGAAAACCTGCGATTTGGCGAACCGTACTGGGGCTGAAGATGCGCTCTCCCCGCGGCCGGCCGGGTGCCGAGACCTCGTGGGTCATCCAGCGCAGCGGGTGCAAGCGACCATCGCCCGCGAGGGTCGTGTAGGCCGTCATGACGTCGACCAGACGCGTGGGCAACGCGCCCACCGCCAGGCCCAGGCCGTACCGCGTGCCGCCGGTCGATTCGGCGTGCAGTCCCAGCTGACGAAACAGCCCGAAGACTCGACCGACGCCCAGCCGATCAACCAGATGCACCGCCGGCACGTTGCGCGAGTTGCCCAACGCCGCGGCGGGCAACATCGGCCCCAAGAAGCGGTCATCCGCGTTGCCAATGCCGTCCTTCGTGCGCGCCAAGTCGTCGAGGATCGTGGTCTGGTCGATGACCTGGTTCTCCAACGCCTGCGCGAAGATGAACGGCTTGAGCACGCTGCCCGGCGAGCGATGAATCGCGGTGAAGTCCAACGCGCTGCTGCGCCAATCTCGCGAGCCGATTGCGGCGCGCACCTGCATGGTCTCCAGGTCGATGACCATCGCGGCGGCCTGCTGGGCGCCGCGGTCTTCCAGCTCGGTCATGACGGCGTCGATGGCGCCTTGAGCTTGGCGCTGAATCGCCAAGTCCAAGGTCGCGCGGCGGTCGACTGGCCCTGGCTGTGCGGCCAAGCGCAACGCGACATGCATGGTCTCGCCCGGCCGCTCGGGGCGCGGGCGAATGGCCATGGTTTCGAGCTCGGTGCGGGCCAACGCGAGGCCCGAGGCGTCGAGTTGCTCGGTCGCGACGAGGGCATCGAGCACGCGGAGGGCGCGGGCCACTCCCCGCGCTCGGCCCGTCTGGCTGTACGGGTTCATACGCCCCGGCGCCTGGGGCAGGCCCGCCAAGAAGGCCGCCTCGGCCCAGCTCAAGTCGGCCAGCGGCTTGTCGAAGTACCAGCGCGCGGCGAACCCGGCGCCGTGCAGGTTATTGCCGTAGGGCGCGAGCCGCAGATAGTGCGCGAGCACGGCGTCATGCCCATTGCGCTGCACCAACGCCAAGGCCACGGCGGCCTCGCTGAGCTTGGCGCCCCAATCACGCGCGCTCGGCCGCTGCATCCGCGCGACCTGCATCGCGATCGTCGACGCGCCTGAGACGCGCCGGCCGGCAGACACGTTCTGGCGAACAGCCCGCGCCACCGCCCAGACGTCGACGCCCGGGTGATCGCCGAAGTCGCGATCCTCGATAGCGAGCGTCGCCGCGACGATCCGATGCGGTGGATCGACCAGGGGCCAAAAGCCCAGCCGGGCGTCAGCGTCCATCGGCTGCGCCGCGAGGAACGCCCCGCGCACATCCGCCAGCCACACCGTCGGCGCGGGCGCTTGCAAAGCCGCGTGCTGCACCGCCCACACCCCGAGGCCGAGCGCGAAGGCGCCCGAAACTCCGAGCATGATCAAGCAGTTGCGCAGCTTCCTATTCACGGCGCGCCGCCCGCGAGACCTCGACCCGGGCACCGTTCGAGTTGCCGCGCACGCTCGGCGTCAGCAGCCCTTCTGCGCGCGCCGCCGGCTGGCTGAAGCTGCCCGAGACCGTCGCCTGCGTGCGCATGTACAGGTCGTACGTACCCTTGGGCAGCCGCACGAAGTACCAGACCACCCGATCGTCGAGCACCCGCACGTAGTCCGGCTCACGCGTCGGCGTGTTGTGCAGCTTCGCTTCAGGCGGCGCCGTCTTCAGCGCCGGATTGAGCGGCTCGACGCCGGCCGCCAGGGGGAGCGTCACCGCGACGTAGTAGCGCGCCTCGGGGTTTGTGATCTGCACATGCTCCTCGAGCACCTCACCGATCGACAGCGGCACCGTCAGCGACGGCTCGCTCAGCGCCACGCGCTGCAACGGCCCATCGGCGGGCACCCGATACATGTCGCGCGCCACGACGAAGCCTTGCGCCTCGGCGGCTTCGGCGCTGCCCGGTGGCGTTGGTACGGCCCGCACGATCTCGACGGCCGTCGCGGTGCCACCCTGCGCGGTGACCTCGACGGCGTCGGCAGTGTCCAGGTCTAAAGCGGCGATCGCCTGACCGGGCTTGAGGGTCTTGGACTGCCCTGCCATCGCGATCGTCACCGTCTCATCGGTCCCGCGATCAAGCAGGTCGGCCACGGCAAACAGCGCCTCGGCGTCGGCTCGAGGGCCACCCCACCCACCATCGTCACCGAGGTGCAGCAACGCCGCCTGCAGGGGCGCGAGCCGATCGGTCTGCACCGGGCTGATGGCCAAGCCGCGATGCACCACGGCCATGGCCGCCGCCTCGCCCGCCCCGATCATCGGGTTGGATTGGCTGTAGCCCGACAGGCCCGCATACACGGGCTTGCCCGCGTCGAGGCGCAGGCGAACCGCGTCGTGCAGCGCCCCGCCCAGGGCCGCACCGACGGCGTCGATCTTGTCGCCATTACGCGCCGCCAAGAGCACCCGCGCCGCTTGATCCGCGCCCAAGCTCTTGCCGCGACTCACAAACTCGTTGAGGTAGCTCGCGTCGAGCAGGCCAGCCGCGGCCAGCGCCTCTAACGCACGCGTCCGCTCGGTCCAGCTCGCGCCGTCCAAGAAGCCCGTGTAGTCGGATCGCAGGGCCTGGCGCAGGGTCTCGGCCAGGCGCTTGCGCAGCTGCGGCGACACCGAATAGCCCGCCTCATCGGCATCGACCAAGAAGAGCATCGCCTCGGCCGTCAGGTAGATCTGGCCCGACGTGCCCGGGAACGGCGCGATGCGGCCCTTGCCGTCGACGCATTGATGCAGCCACGCCACCGTGCTGCGGACCACCGCCTTGAGGGCCGGCTCGTCGTCGGCGAAGCCCATGATCGTGCGCAGCGCGCCCGCCGCCAGGAAGACCCGCGCCCGGGCGAGCCGCCCGTCGGTGGCGCCATCTGGCTGATGCCGCAGGCTGTCGACAGCGCCGGCCGCCCGCGCGACCGCCGGGTGCGTCGCCACGGTCACGCGACGCTGCAGCGTGCCTGGACGCGCCCCGTCTGCGACCGCCGGCAGGGTGTCGGTTCCGGTCAGAGTCAGCACGCGACGCGTCACCCGCGGGGCGCGATCGGCGCGAATGGGCAAGTGCACCTCGGCCGCGTCGGTGGCCCCATCGCTGGTACGCCCGATGGCGCTCGTTACGACCAACTCGCCGCCCGCGGCCGCCTCGACGCGCACGTTGAAGTCGGCGCGCGCGGTGCCCGTTCGACCAAAGTCGACGGCCTGGGTGTCGGTGTCGCCGGTGCCGGCGTTGGCGCCGACCACCATGCCGCCGACCAGGCTGATCTGTGCTGTGCCCGCGCCCTTTCCGCCTTCGACGACCCGCCCCACGATGCCCGCGCTGAAGCGGTCACCCGCTCGAAC